>JBBRJC010000178.1:0-7360 GCA_038220135.1 Bryobacterales bacterium
GTACCCTTACACGGTTTTCGCTTACCGGCAGAACAATCAGACCGGTGTGAAAACCTACTTTGGCGGCGGTGAAGAAGAGCCCGCTGATATCAACGGCAACAGCGCGGCTCAGGGTTATCAACCGGTTCAACTGGCGGATGCAACCAAGCAGGTGCTGGTTGGTACAGGCGGCAAATTCCCTGCCCTTACGATTCCTTCGGAATTGGGAATGCACACCATCGTGGTGCAGCTTCGTGACTATACCGGCACACGTGTTTTGAAGTCGTCCTATATGAAGATCGGCGTTGTGAAAGGTGCAACCACCGTCACAGGTGACGTTACGGCTGACCGCACTTTGACCAACGATACGCAATGGGACATCAAAGGCATCGTATTCGTGAAGAACGGCGCCACGTTAACGATTGAACCCGGAACCTTCGTGGTTGGCCAGCCAGGCACCACGCCAGCATCGGCAATCATTGTTACCCAATCTGGAAAGATCATGGCCAGTGGTACCAAGTCGCGTCCCATCATTATGACCAGCTCGCTTGAATTCGGTAAGCGGTCACGCGGCGATTGGGGCGGAATAGTAATGCTCGGCAAAGCTCCAATCAACGTCGGCGGAAACATCCCCGGCGGCACCGGCATCTGCCCTCCCGAAGGCTGTAAGAATGCTCCTGGTACCTTTTTCATTGAAGGGCTTGTCGGCAATCCTGATACGGCTTACGGTGGCACGGACCCAAATCACAATTGCGGAACTCTCAAGTACGTTCGTGTGGAATATGCCGGTACGATTCTTTCCCCAAACAACGAACTGAATTCGTTCACCTGGGGCGGCTGCGGAAAGCAGACCGTATCCGAACACCTGCAGGCTATCTACGGCAAGGACGATTCGTTTGAATGGTTCGGTGGCAACAACGATTCCAAATGGTTGATCGGCGGACTGGGAGCTGACGATTTCACCGACTACCAACTCGGCTTCACCGGCCGCGTGCAATTCGGTCTCATGTACCAGAGCCCTGATTCTCCCGGCAACCGCGGACTGGAAGGCGACAACAGCGAATACGATCAGGCCGGGCTGCCTTATTCAAACCCGACCTTCTTCAACATCACGTACTTCGGTAGTGGCAACCCCGGTTTCGACGAAGCCAATGCGCCCGGTTTGTTCCTGCGCCGCGGCAGCCGTGGTTCATTCAACAACATGGTAATTTCCAATTTCTACAGCCCTTGCATCGACATCAGCGACGTCAATACGCAGGCGCAGGCCGATCTGGGAAATGTGAAGATGAACGGAATTCTTTGCTACAACAACGCCATCGGAACCAAAGGCGCAAATACGCTGGAAGGACAAATTCCAGCTGTATTCAACCAGGCCTTTGCTAAGGGTGAAAAAGGGAACAAGGCTGGGAAAAACTTCCTGGTTGCCGATCCACTAATCACTCGCCCGTTCCAGTACAGCGATCCTGATTTCTCCGGCTTATTCTCCAGCCCCATTTTTCGCGTTGGCGCGGTGCAACCACCAGACGACGGATTCTTCGACCAAACCGCAAAATTCCTCGGTGGAATTGGTGACGAAGACTGGACCGAAGAATGGGCGTCCTGGTTGATTGAAACAGATCTGCAGTAACTCTTGTTCAGCCATTCCAATTTACGCCGGGCCCTTCACGGGGCTCGGCTTTTTTTGTTCTGGGCAAGCTGGTTTCATGGGGAGCCTGGTTAGCAGAGAAACAGGTTTTGTGCCAAAGTTAAAGCAGTGAGTCACGTTTGGGATGAGTGGATTTCGCCGGAATCAATTCTTGATCTGGTACGGAATACGGCACCGTTTTTGCCGCAGTTGCCCGCTGAAGACAAACCTTGGGTTGAGCTTGGAGCAGGTCCGCAGGGCCATCTGCGAATTTTGGCCGCAGCCCCGGCAGCCATTGCCCGCGAACAATACCCGGAAGAGCAGCTTCTAACCTACTTCGCCGTCTGTATCGCTGCCCACCATGCCACGGTTGCAACCTTTGTACCAACTGACGTCGACACAAAAATCCGCGGCCTGATTTGGCGAAAGATTCGCGACCCCCTTGTGCTTAGGTCCTTGATTGACGTTGCTTTGACGATGGGTCAATGGAATCTGGACGGAATTTCCAACAGGTTTGATACCTTGGACGAAACCGGCCCGGTGAGCGGCCACAATGGCGAATGGCTCAGTGTCATGTGCGCCGCCTTGGGACGTGCCCTTAAAGTTGGCGATCCGCAATCAGCCGAAAAATGCACAGAAGCAATCGACGCCGAATTGAAGCGTGAAGCCGCAGTTTTTGCCAAAGCAATCCGCAAACCAGGGCTTGAATTAACCGCCCTGCGTCTTGCAGCAAGCATCACCCACAACCTCGGCGACGTCGACCAGGCAATCAGCTTCTGGACCGAGGAATACATGACCACCGCCGCCCGTACGCGGTTTAACCGTCTGGCGCACGAAAACTCCAAACCCTACGGCGGTATGCTGCAAATATCCGCCGCACTCTACCGTGAAGCTATGTCGGCAGAAGGGCATCGCCACTATCCATTGCGTCATGTGAAAGCACTGCGCCGCTCAGCCGATTTGCTGCTCCCTTTGGGACCATTTTTCGACGATTGGGGTAGCCTTCTGGCCACTCATCCTTCTTTGAATCTGAGGGAGCGTGTCGAGGTGCTGGACGAAATGGTGCGCGGCTGCCGCAAAATTGCTGGCCAACAAGGTTACTTCCGGGCAATTGCCGGTTTTTCCAATGCCGCCAATCGCACCTTTCAGCAAGCCAGTGAATTGCTGCCAACCGCTGCGCGCAAGGATTTGAAAGATAGCACGTTTCAAAAGCTGATCGCCGTTCCACGGGTTTCGTTTGAATCGATGATGAAGAAGAAGGTGGCGATGGTCGTCAAAAACGCAGCTCTGAAAGGCTTCCAAATTTAACGTTCAGGCCTTCGGATGCGCCTTATCGTAAACAGCCATCAAGTCCGTCAAAGATACGTGCGTATAATTCTGCGTAGTGGTCAACCGCGCATGCCCCAACAGTTCCTGAATCGCCCGTAGATCCGCACCGTCGTTCAACAAATGAGTGGCATAGGCGTGCCGCAAGCTATGCGGATGAAGCGAATCGTCACCCGACAACATGCGCGAATAAAACTTCACCACACCGCGCACAACACGGTCGTTAATTCGCGCCCCGCGTGAGCTGGTGAACACAGCCTTCTCCAGCGCCTGCGCGTGCCGCACCACAAGATAGGCATCCAGCGCCGTGGCCGCTTTCAAACCATATGGTACCTGCCGTTCCTTCTTGCCCTTACCGCGCACGCGCACCCAGCGTTCAGTGCGGTCGATATCTTCCAAATTCATCGCACACAACTCACTCACGCGTATCCCGCAGCCATACAGAATTTCAAAAATCGCCAGGTCGCGCTTGGGAAACGGACGGTCCAATGTGTCGGCTCCAACACCGTCAATCAACGTCCCTGCCTGCTCTTCACTAATTACCTTGGGCAGCCGTTTGGGAATTTTCGGCGTGCGCAGTGGCCTGCTTGGGTTCACCGCCAATAGCCGTTCTTTCATTAGATATTTAAAGAAAGAACGCACCGTTGCCAGCTTTCGGCGAATCGTGACGACGCTCAAATTCAACTTATACAATCCGCCAAACCACTCACGCAACGCCAGCGTATCCAGCGCCTCGACAGTTGTAGCGGCTTGGCCCGGCACCGCAAAGTAATTGGTAAGCTGCGCAAGATCGGCGGCATAATTGCGCACCGTATGTTCACTGGCATTGGCACGTTGCAGCCCTGCCAGAAAGCGCTCAATTTGTTCAGCCAAATCCATAATGCAAAATCCGAACTCTACCCAACCACCGCACCCAGATACTCTGCCAACGCAACCTGACCACGCCGGCAAACCTCAGCATGGCGCGCTTTCTTATCGTGCTTCATCTTTTTCTTAGTCTCTTCATCCAGCGTCGGCAGCAAATCGAAAGTGATATTGGCCGGCTGATAATTTTTCGATTCAGCACCGGAAATGTAGTGGCACAATGAACCCAGCGCCGTCTCCCTTGGCAGCGCCCGCGGCTGTTCCCCACGCGATACGGCAATCGCATGCATGCCGGCCATGAAGCCGGTGGCGATCGATTCTACATAGCCTTCCACGCCGGAAATCTGCCCCGCAAAAAAGATATTCGGCGAGCTTTTCAACTGCAGCGTATTGTTCAGCAGGGTCGGCGCATTGATGTAAGTGTTGCGATGAATCTGCCCGTAACGCACAAATTTTGCATTCTCCAAACCAGGAATCAATCGCATCACTCTTGCCTGTTCGGTGAAGCGCATATGGTTCTGAAAGCCCACCAAATTATAGCTATCGGCCCGTAAATTCTCCTGCCGCAATTGCACCACCGCCCAAGGCCTGCGGCCTGTGCGAGGATCTTCCAAACCCATCGGCTTCATTGGGCCGAAACGCAAAGTCTCCCGCCCACGCCGCGCAATTTCTTCGACTGGCAGACAAGCTTCAAAAAATGGCGTCGCATCTTCGGGGATATGCGGCTCATATACCTGCGCTTCCAGCAGCGCATCAAGAAACGTTTCGTACTGTTCCTTGTTCATTGGGCAGTTTACGTAATCGTCGGTGCCATCCATCGACTTGCCATAGCGGGACATGCGGTAGGCGATATCATAATTGATCGAATCAGCTTCCACAATCGGACTGATGGCATCGTAAAAGTACAGCCGTTCGGAACCGGTAAGCCGGGCAATATCCTGCGCCAGTGCATCGGAAGTCAGCGGCCCGGTGGCAATGATAACGATGCCTGCTTCAGGAACCGTCTTCACTTCCTCCCGCACTATCTGTATCCGCAGATGCGCAGTCACTTTTGCCGTCACCCATTCAGCAAACTGCACCCGGTCCACTGTAAGCGCCTGTCCACCCGGAACGCGCGTAATATCGGCGCCTTCAATCACTAGCGAACCTAACTTTCGCAACTCCTGCTTCAACAACCACGGTGCGGAATTTTCGCCTTCGCTCTTCAGCGAGTTGCTGCAAACCAGCTCCGCCAGCTTGTCGGTTTGATGCGCCGCCGTCGTCGCCTGTGGCCGCATTTCGTACAACAGCACGTCGATACCAGCTTCAGCAATCTGCCATGCAGCTTCCGATCCGGCCAACCCACCGCCTAAAACAATTACTCGCTCTTCTTTCATTCTTCTTTCAGGATACGTTTTCGCTCAAAGAAGCGCTGCAAAACTTCTGTACACTCGGCACCCAGCACGCCCTCTACAACTTCCACCTGATGATTGAGCAGATCAGAATCGGCCAGACAAAACTTGCTGCGCACTCCGCCAAACCGCAGATCGCGTGCACCAAACACTAATCGTTGAACGCGTGAATGCACAATCGCGCCAGCGCACATAATGCACGGCTCCAGCGTTGCATAAATCGTCACACCGCCCAAGCGGTAGTTTCCTAAATGCTTCGCCGCAGCTCGCAGTGCTTGCACTTCGGCATGGGCAGTGGGGTCTGTCGTGGCAATGGGCGCATTGAAACCCTCGCCGATAATTTCACCGTCCAGAACAACTAATGCGCCTACCGGCACTTCACCCTGCGCCTCTGCCAAACACGCAAGTTCCAAGGCGCGGCGCATGTACCATTCATCAATCTGTTGCAAATTGCATCTCTAAAATTGCTACTTTAAACTATACCCCTTGAAATATCTTTCTTTGATCTTCAAAAACGGCATTCGTAATAAACGCCGCAGTATGCTCACCATTGCCAGTGTTGGGGCGTCTTTATGTTTGCTGGGCGTATTGACTGCAATTTACTCAGTCTTCTACGTGGCCGAAGCTCCGCCAGATCAGGCGCTACGTCTGGTTACGCGTAACAAGATTTCGCTCTCCGTAACCATGCCGGGCTACTATCGTGATCAAATCGCAAAGCAGCCCGGAGTGCAGCAGATCATGACCAACAACTGGTTTGGTGGCGTGTACAAAGATGCGCGTGACTCGAAAAATTTCTTTGGACGCTTTGCCGCTGAACCCGATCGTCTGTTGAAAGTCCGTCCAGAATTGCGAATGCCCGATGATCAGAAGCAGGCTTTTCTGCGCGAGCGTACTGCATGCATCATCGGTAAGCCGCTGGCAGACAAGTTAGGCCTCCAACTGGGCCAACGAATTCAGATCAAAGGCGACATTTATCCAGTCACTCTGGAATTGATTATTCGTGGAATCTATGAAGCACCCATCAATGATGAAACGCTATATTTCAATATTGAATATCTTGACGAACTGCTGCCGCAAGGGCGCCGCAACAATGCTGGCTCTTTCTATATTCTTACCGACTCAATTGAATCGGCTAACCGTCTGGGCAAAATCATCGACAACAACTACAACAATTTTCCGGTGCAAACCAAGACCGAATCAGAACAGGCATTTTCGCTCTCGTTCGTTTCCTCTCTGGGCAATATCAAAGCGTTTCTGCTGAGCATTTGCGCCGCCGTCACCTTCACCATCCTGCTGGTGAGTGGCAACACCATGGCTATGAGCGTTCGCGAACGCGTCAAAGAAGTGGGTGTGCTGAAGACGCTTGGCTTTACCAAAGAAGCAGTGCTCGCCATCATCCTTGGTGAGGCTGCTGTCATCTCTTTGCTTGGGGGAATAGTTGGTTGCATTCTTGCGTCGTTCTTATGCCTCGGTTTGCAGAGTGCCAGCGGCTTTTTGCCGCAACTCAAGCAGGCCGCTATCACTCCCAGTGTCGCGTTAATCACACTCTCAGCCGCCTTATTTATTGGCTTGGCAAGCGCCGCAATTCCCGCCTGGAACGCAGCGCGCGTCTCTATCGTTGAAGCTTTGCGGAGCAACCTCTAAACCATGGCGATTCCTCTTGCTTATAATCTTCGAAATCTTGTAGTTCGAAAAAGCACCACCCTCATGACTGCCCTCGGTATCGCACTTACGGTCGCGGTATTGATGGCGATGCTGGCAATGGTCAACGGCTTGGAAACGTCTTTTGCCGCAACGGGTGATCCGCTAAATCTCATTGTCACGCGCAAGGGAAGCGAATCAGAGCTGGTATCAAATCTCGCGCGTACTGTGTTTCAAGACATGAAACTCACGCCAGGCATTGCCCGCAACGCCAAGGGTGAACCACTGGCTTCGTTGGAACTGATAAGCATCATCAATATTCCAAGTGTTGATCAGCCCGATGGGATCAATGTAACGGTACGCGGGCTCTCGCCTACAGGTATGGAATTGCGTAAGGAATTGAAGCTCACAAGTGGTCGATGGTTTGAAACCGGTAAGCGGGAAATTGTCATCGGCCGCGCCATTGCCAGGCGTCATCCTGATGTCACTATCGGCAAGACCTTACGTTTCGGCAGGGGTGATTGGACTGTTGTTG
>JBBRJC010000179.1:0-7354 GCA_038220135.1 Bryobacterales bacterium
TTGCGTCACTGCCAAGACGGCGTTTCTGTGCGGTTTGCGACATAGCAACTGGTGCGCCAGCCGCAGCCAAACCACCAACTTGAAAGAGACTTCTGCGGGTCATGCTTCGATGAGGACCGCAAAAATAGACGCTCCGGCGTAAGGGGTCACAAGTGGTTTCACAATACCAGCTACCGCCGTGTGCTCAAATCTAAACGGGCTGAAATTTGGTGACGGCTTAAAAGTAGGTGTATTCCAATGATTCAATCTACAGTTACAAAACCCGTTGCTCGAAGCCCAATTGCCAAGCCGCCAGTTATATCCGTTCCCGGACCAATCCCAATTAACCAGCGGCGTTCATCTGTGGTGCCGGCATTGCCCGCATATCGTTGCGCGGCATAATCGCCCAGGCAAGGAAGTACAGCAGGAATGGAATGCCAAGGCAGAACACGCTCAACACAAATAGCAGGCGGAACAGGGTCACGTCGATATTCGTGTAGTTGGCAAATCCGGCGCAAACGCCGCCCAACTTATTGCGGAACATATCACGTTCCAGAGGTCGCGCCGGTGCCTGATAGCTTCCGGCCATTACTGTGGCGGGTTTGCCGCACGCAGCACAAAAACGGTCTTGATCCAGCATGCGGTTGCCGCAGGATGTGCAGAACATAGTAGCCTCCAAAATCGAACAGTAAGCAACTAGAACGGAACAGATCCAGGCAAAGTTCCAAAAATGTTTACAAGTGGAAGTAGAACATCCGAAGGGCGTGATTGATACGTTAGGATAAGCAGAGAGCTTAAGAATATTATGTTGATTCGAATCCCAAAAGATTGGGAAATTCCAGAACGCGAAGCGACGCCGGAAAGCACCTACCTGAACCGCCGCGACATTTTGAAGGCTGCCGGATTTTTCGCCTCACCGCTGGCAGTGTTAGGCGCATCTGGAAAGTATCCCGCTGCTCAAAACAAAGAGTTCACTCTTGATCGCCCTGTCACCGAAGAGTTCGCCGCAATCGGCTATAACAATTTCTACGAATTCGGCCTGAACAAGGAAGGCGTCAAAGATCGTACCGGCAAATTCGTCAGCGAACCGTGGACGATTCAAGTCACCGGACTGGTGAAGAAACCGGGCAAGTGGGACATGGATCAGATCTTCGCAAAATTTCCATTGGAAGAGCGGCTCTATCGTTTCCGCTGCGTGGAAGCCTGGTCAATGTCCGTACCTTGGACCGGCTTTTCGCTGGCCAATTTCATCAAGGAAGTTGAGCCAAAACCCGAAGCCAAATTCGTACGTTTTGAAACCGCCAATCGTCCCGATCAAATGCCGGGCATCCGCGAGCTGGGCAACTATCCCTGGCCTTACCAGGAGGGATTGCGCATGGACGAAGCGATGAACCCACTGGCGATGCTGGTGACCGGCCTTTACGGCAAGAAACTGCTGGCACAAAATGGTGCCCCCATCCGCATCATCACTCCCTGGAAGTACGGCTACAAAAGCATCAAGTCAATTGTGCGAATTGACTTTGTCGCCAAGCAGCCGTCAACATTGTGGAACTCACTGAGCGCGAGCGAGTATGGATTTTATTCCAACGTAAATCCGAACAAAGCCCACCCCCGCTGGTCGCAACGGTTTGAACGGGTCATCCCTTCGGGCGAGCGCAAACCGTCGCTGATGTACAACGGCTATGAAAAATACGTCGCGGGACTATACAACGGCAAAGAAGATTAGGCCTTCCATTTGTAGAAGAAAAAGAGCATCGGTGTTTTGCCGGTGTTCTTGATTCCGTGCATTTTATTACCTGCTGAATACATGATCGAAGCTGGGCCGACTTTGGTCGTTGTTCCGTCGATCATGATTTCGCCGGTGCCTTCAACCACATGCAAGAACTCTTCTTCGGGATGACTGTGTGGTTCGTGCGGTGACATGCCAGCCTTCAACTTCAAGCTCCCCGCGGTCATCCCTGTCAATTGATCTGTAGACCCTTCAAAGTAAATTTTCAAATCCCCAAACGGTTCTTTGGTGACCTTGGCTTGCGCCTCATTGAGGGTCACATTTTTCAATCCAGGGGCCTTGGCGGCAAACATTGCGGCAGGTGCCAGCAGTACAGGAAGCTTCATAATATCTCGTCGTTTCGGCATATTCTATTGTTCCATACCGCCCGTCTCAATTCGCTTAATCGCCAGCAATAACGTATCACCAACAGCTTGAAAACTACCTGCGCCCAGTTTGTCGATCGTGTCGTGCGCGGTGTGCCAGTATTCGTTCGCTGGTCCGTAGTTGAAGTCAATCAAATCGGCTGCGGCAACTCCCAACTTCAAAAATGGCTGATGATCGTCATCAATTGGCATGCCGGCAGGAAGAAACTTCGGCCCATGACCCAGGTCGCGTGCAGTCTGCCAAATCAACCGCACCAACGACAAATTGGAACCAGCCTCCCGCAGAATATCGAGACCCTTATCGCCAATCATATCGACATTAATCAGAGCTCGAACCTTGGGCAAAGTTCCATCGGCTTTCCATTTGTCTGCCAAGTGCCTGCTGCCATAAAGGCTGTCGATATCGCTCCATTGGCGCACGGCTTCTTCGCCGTCGAAAAACACCAGAACCACCGTATCCGTTCGCTTTTGGCCCCGTAATGCGCGAGCCATTTCCAGTAACAAACCCGTGGATGATCCGCCGTCATTGGCACCAACAAAACCGGCCTGCGGCTTCGTATCGTAATGCCCGGAAATCACAATCTGCCTGCCAGAAGTTCCAGGAAAGGTCGCGATCAAATTGCGCATTTTCTTTTGCCCAACCGGAGTGGCCGCGACAAAGGCGTCTTCGCTCATGCGGCACTTGGTTTTGCGAAGCTCGCGTAATATCCAGGCCTGAGTCTTTTCAATCGCCGGCGATCCTGACGGACGCTCTCCAAAAGCAACAGCTTGGGCCGTCAGTTTCAAAGCATTCTCACCGCTAAACTCAGCAGCCGTCGCGGCGCAAATACCAACCAGAAAAACTAGAGCTTTCGCGCTGTGCATAGGTACCCCACTGTAAAATCTTTCTTCTTATCTAGCGGCTCGAACAACGGCAAAATCATCGCAGCCGGAGCCACCATAAAAAACACCAATGCTTTCCAGGGCCACCCGAAAAATTGCAGCGAATTCAACAACCGCCGGGCCAACATGCGAAAGTATCCGCCGGAAGGGCGAATTTCAATCGAGGTAAACCCCGCTTGCTCAAGCAAATATTGCATGCCAAAACAGGTGTAGCGGAAATAGTCATGCGGATGTTGATGCACTTCCCATTCATGCGGCACCACAACCAGCAAAGGTGCACCGGGCTTCAAACAGCGTCCAATTTCCTGCAGCACTTGCTTGGGTTCCTGCACATGTTCCAAAGTGACAATGTGAATGGCAGCATCGAACACTGCGGCGCGTAATGGCAAGGCCGCAAGATCAGCCACAGCGTTCAGTTTGCCGTAATTCCAAGTGGAATCACCGACTGCCAAATCGACGGCAAAATACCGGTGACCCATAAAATAATGCTTATGCTGGCACTCCCCAGCCCCGGCATCGAGCACACGCGAAAAGGGCGGCAGACCTGCTGAAAAGTGTTCCAAAGACCGCTGAATTTCCCACTCAAAAAACAGCACCCAACGCGCCAGCCATTGGGGCATCCCGACGGCACGCTGTTGCGAGTTCATGCTTTCTTTCGAGCCTCCACCATGAGCGTTGACCCAGCACGGCAGGCGGCTTCAAGAGCGGTTAACGGAACCGCGGCAAGCACGATACAGAAATAGACCAGATTTTTAAACAGCTTCATCTTCGGGGATTCTTTTACTCCGCGTACTTTCCGCGCCATGGGATCAAGATCCGGGGCAATGCTGGAGGCCAGTCCTGCCGGGTTATCACGCAACGAAAAGTACTTGCGCCGCACCACTTCAAATCCACAATGTTCCAGCAGAGAAACCAATTCGGTATCCCGAAAATTGATCAAATGCCGGGGCACGTCCACTCCGTTCCAATCTTTGCCAAACAATAAAAACTGCCAACAGGCCGCATTGGGAACTTGGACAACCAGCCGCCCACCAGGGGTCAACAATCGGTGCGCCGCCTCAAGATACGCCATTGGATCGTACAAATGCTCCAAAACATGAAACATCGTAATTGTTTTACAGCTCGCATCGGGAAGCGGCACTCGGGTCAATGTTGCACACATTGCAGGCACGGCGAACCGTTCCCAGGCCATGGCCGCGGCGCTCAACGAAAAATCGAGACCGATACCCTTGTGGCCGCGCTCGCGCATCAGCGCCAAAAACAGCCCCCCACCGCAACCTACGTCCAGAACATTGCCATCTGTACCGGAATGGGCGATCGCCTTTTCGACAAAATTCACGTGATCGCGCAGGACAATGCGGCGATACATTTCTTCAATGTGCGTTACCGAATCATCAGCCGGGGCGTACCAATATTCTTCGGGATAATATTGACCCAGTTCCATTGGCGTGGGCTGTGGGAACAGGCGCATCAACCGGCAGCCCGTGCATTCCACAACGTAGAAGTTTTTGCCGGTAGTCTGATACAGGCGATCGGTAGCGGAAAACAGCGTGTGCATTCCGGTCTCACCGCAGGCCGGGCAGCTTTCAGCAGGCAACTCAGCCATTTTGTGTTCGAGTGCTATTGGTCGCCCTCCAGTAAAGTTCGCAACGAAATCCGAAACCGCCACAACAGACGTACAATTTCGAGCGAAGTTAGCTTCTGATACTGTTTCACTTCGCGGCGTTTTCGCCAAGTTTGAGGCACCATGCGAAGAGCCGCAAGATCAGCCTTCAGTAGCGTCGTCGCAAGGCTTAGTTTACCGCGCTCAGCCGATGCCTGCCCAGCCTCGCCTTTTTGCCGAATCGCCGACCATAAACCTTGAAGCAGGCGCAGGCCATAAAATAGCGGGTTGAGCAGGAGCAACGGTAGCGGAAAAAGCTTCACCGCCAGCAAAACCCGATTTCGCTCAATGAGATGCAACCGGAATGGGTTTGTTTTGCCAAGTGTACTGCCGCGATGATGATGAACCACCGCCTTGGGCGAATACCAGGCACGATAGCCCGCCAAACGAAGCCGAAAACCGAGGTCAGCATCATCGGCATAGGCAAAAAAATCGTTGTCGAATCCGCCAACCTGCAGCACTGCGTCGCGGCGATAAGCGGCAGCACAACCGTCGGGCCACAAAACCTCTTGCGGTTGGTCGTACTGGCCGCAGTCCACTTCTCCCATGCCACGACCCCGGTTCTGGCCGTCCCAATAGATCAGGTGTCCAACTTTATCGATTCGTGCAGGATCTTCGAATTGCAAGATCTTCGAGGCGACCATTGCCACCTGGGGATTTCCTTCAAATGGGGCGATTAATTCGCATAGCCATCCGGGTTGAGCCACCGCATCGTTGTTAAGCAATACCACCAAGGGAGCTAGGGCCTGCTGTATTCCCTGATTGTTCGCCTCGCAAAACCCGAGGTTTTGGGGATTGGAGATTAACTTGATCTCAGGAAAGTCTCGGATCACCATTTGCCCGGTTCCATCTGATGAGCCATTATCGACAACAATTATCTCTACGTAAAAGCCCCAAGGTAGGTGAAGAGAGTTAAGGCATTCAGTTAAAAGCGCTTTCCTGTTGTAGGAAACAACGACAACGCTAGCCGCTGGTACGAGGGTGGTTATGGTTTGAGCTTCCTTTCTTGCATCGGTTAACAATTGTTGTATCATATCGGTATACGGTTGGACATTGGAGAAGTATGACTTCGGTTGGACAAAAGCTAAAAACCGAGCGCTTGCGTCAGGGTAAAGACCTTAAGGCGATTGCTGACGACCTACGTATTTCGAGCCGCTATCTGCAGGCGATCGAGATGGAAGATTGGGCGCAACTGCCCGGTGGTTTTTTCGGTAGAAGTTTTGTGCGCCAATATGCGGTTGCCCTCGGGTTAAACCCGGCGGACTTCGATTCCATACCCACCTTAAAGGCTGAAGTAGAACCCGTTAAGATTGAAACCGTTGTAGCCCAGCGCGACCCGATCGAGGTGCCGCCACTGCATGCCCCTAGGTTAGGGTTGCTCGATTTCAAGACTTGGGCGGCTGTTGGAGCCTTGGTGTTGGTTGTGGTGGTGGGTGCCAGCTTATTTTCCTGGCTCGACGATTCCCGTAACCCCAAAATGACACAGCAAGTAGCACACCAACCTGCGGGTACAAATCCGATGGCTCCGGTGGCTGCGAGTGCCCCGGCGAAACAGGAACCTACTGGCCAACCTGCTTCGTTCTCCCCGACGGATGAAGGTGCGCTTTCGCTTCGTGTAGCGGCGACCGAAAAAACGTGGCTCGAAATTTCCAGTGGCGGCCAAAAGCTTTTCATCGGCCTTTTGGAAGCCGGCCAATCCCGCCTAATTGACCGCGCTGAATCGGCACGGCTGGTGGTTGGCAACGCTGGCGGCGTTTCTGTCCGGCGCTCAGGCCATGACATTGGCCCAATCGGACCACGCGGTCAGGTTCGTGTAGTTCTGTTTCGTCCCGACGCATGGGAGATATTGCAAGCTCCGGTTCCGGCGAAGGGTGTTTCTGAATCTGCCAATACGGAAGATTAGATCCGAAACGCACTACGGCCACGCGGCCTGTTAATTTTATATACACTCAGACCGGCGTTCCTCATTTCAATCCTCTCGACTGCCGCCAAGCAGCCTGCTTTAAGCTCACATTCACAGCTCCCCAGCTATGTTTGCGATTCGGATTTCCATTCAGAACGCCGGAAACGATTTGTTGCCGCGCGGACTCAACATGTTTGGAAGTTGCTGGCCAGCAATTTGTCTTCCTGATCCAAAAATAGCGTGAGGGTTGAAAGTACTACCCGATCGATTTCTGCATGCTAATGATAACAGGCGAGATATAAAATATTTTTCCGTGGGATCGTACTTGTTGGGTTGGCATCTGTATGGCCCCAGACCCGGCAAACCAGTGACATGAAATCTTCCAAAGCAGGTGGCGCTTGAGTTGTTCAGAAGTTTGAAGGTTTTGCTAAGAAAAGAACGCTGGTTCGCGCTACCTTTAATATGGTAGAAGTAATACGCACCTTGAGTAAGAAAAAGCACGCCCGACTTGAACTCATTAGACCGAACGTCTCGCTTCGGTCCAAGCCTATTCTGTACACAATTGACCTTTTTTCAGGGGCTGGCGGAATCACTGAGGGCTTCCGCCAGGCAGGTTATGAATGCCTCTATGCAAACGATTCGGGGCCAGAGGCCATCCAGACATTTGCACTCAATCATCCCGAATCGTGGGCGGACTGCAAGGACGTCGAGAAGGTGAGGCCAAGGGATATCCGTGGGAGGCTAGGTATTGCCAAGGGTGAACTGGATGTACT
>JBBRJC010000180.1:0-7346 GCA_038220135.1 Bryobacterales bacterium
AAAATGGAAAAGCCCAACAAAACAGACATTTCAGCGTTCATCACTTCATACCTTTGGCAAGAGTGCGTAGCTCGTCAGAAATCGTTCCGACAGAAATGCCGCTTGCCCGCATTTCCGAAATCAACATGCGAAGCCGCTGGCGGAAATCTTCTTCCACCGCTATGCTTTGTGGTGCAGTTCGGCGGCGCGCGGAAACCTTAACAGCCTTGCCTTGCGACACTTCCAGCCAACCTTCCTGCGCCAATGTTCGATACGCTTCGGCAACCGTGTTGAAGTGAATTCCGAGATCCACGGCAAGGGTACGAACGCCCGGCAGGCTATCCCCTGGCTTTAAGGATCCTTCCACCAGATGATGCCGGAATTGCTCAACAATTTGACGGTAAGCAGGCGTTGGAGAGTTTAAGTCGACTTGAATTTGTGGATCGCGATCTGCCATCTGTACACCGTACATGTACAGTATACAGCTTGCCATTGCCGTGTCAACAATTCTTTGCTAAATGATTCAAATCCACTTCAACAATCGTGAACCCGCCCATACGGACGGGACTTGATTTAATGGATCCCCCACAGTAAGAGGCGTTGAGGAATTTAGGTCGACTTGAATCCGTGGGTCGTTGCCGTGTCAACGATTCTTTGCTAATCGATCAAAATCCGCTTCAACAAATCGTGCATCCGCCCATACGGCGGAAAAAGCAGCCGGTTCAAACCGATGCCCCGGCGCCGAAATACCGGCTTCAGTTTGCTGAACGTATCGAACCCCGTCCGTCCATGATAGTGCCCCATCCCACTCGGCCCAATGCCGCCAAACGGCAAGCCTTCAGCCACAATCTGCAAAATCGTGTCGTTGATACAAACTCCGCCCGACGCAGTTTGCTCGAGAACCCGATCAATTAACTTTGAATTCGAGGTAAATAAATACAGCGCCAGCGGCCGCGGCCGGGCATTGACATAGCGGATCGTTTCGTCGAAATCGTCATAAGGAACCAAGGGCAAAAGAGGCCCGAAAATCTCTTCCTGCATGATTCGGGCACCTGCCGGTGGGTCCAAAATAAACGCAGGAGCAATCCGCCGCCCGTTGCCCCGCGCCCCGCCCAAGACCCGCACTCCCGCTTCCCGCACTTCCTCTAACATCGACCACAATCGCGAAAATTGCCGCTCATTGATAATCGCCGTACTCCCATCGCCGGCTGGATATTGCCGTTCCGCTTCTGCTTTGAGCAGTTCCGCGAACTCATCCATCCGCGCCCGCGGAATCAGAATGTAATCAGGCGCAACGCACGTTTGACCGGAATTCAGCAGCTTGCCGTACATAATCGCCCCAGCGGCAGAGCGAAGGTTAGCGTCAGGCGCGATCAACACCGGCGACTTCCCACCCAACTCCAGCGTGACCGGTGTAAGATTCTCCGCCGCCGCCCTCATCACTTCACGACCCGTGGCCGTTGAACCGGTAAAGAGCAGATGATCAAACGGAAGCGACACAAATTCTTTTGCGACTTCAACATCGCCTTCAATTACCGTTGCGATGCCATCCAACAGTTCCACCAGGAGTTGTGAAAATGCAGGCGTTGCTTCAGAAGGCTTCACCATCACCCGATTCCCTGCAGCCAGCACTCCAGCAAGCGGCCCCATTGTAAGAAAAAGCGGGTAATTCCAAGGCGCAACCACTCCAACTACGCCGAGCGGTTGTGGAAGCACCCAAGCCGAAGCCGGTTGCATGGGCCAGTTTATCGGCACATCACGACGCGCCATCCAATCTGCCACGTTTTTTCGCGCATGCCGCAGCGAAGAGAGGGAAACGAACACTTCGGAATAGATCACTTCCATCCGCGACCGTCCACCAAAATCCGCGTCCAGGGCCGCAGCAATGTCGTTCTGCCGGGCAAGAACACGGTCAATCAACAGTGAAAGTTGCGCCGCGCGAGCTTTCGCCGACGGATAAGGATCGGCGTTGAAAAGGCTCCGTTCCCGGTTCAGTTGTTCGGCGATGGTAGGCATAGAGTAGCTCGAATCACAGTATCAGATTCAGAGTGGACGCCTAAAACGGAATCTCTGGCCGGCCTTCTGGTCCTGTCCAAACCGGGACAGTTGCCCACTCGCCTGGGGGCAGACTCAACAAACGCGGTCGAATCAGGAGCAGCGTTTCTCCAAGCGTCTCCTGCTTGTTGTTGCTGCTGAAAAGTGTCCCCAGGATTGGAATTTGCATCAATCCGGCAACTCCGGAAATCGTGCGCCCTTCTGAAACCGATATCAATCCAGTCATCACAGCCCATTCCCCTTGCTCCAATCGCAGACGCGAGGTAAATTTGCGGTTGGAAACCACCGGAATGCCATTAAAATTGGCGCCAGAAAGAAGCTTGAACTCCGCCTCCACTTCGAGTGAAATTTCGTCCATTCCATGAACCACCGGAGTCACCTTTAGCGTCAACCCCAAATCCTCGAACGTAAAGGTTGGCGGAGGCCGGTAGGTAATCCCATCACCAGTGCTGGCGCCCGGAATGGGGTCTCCAAAATAGCCTGCAGAGATAATTGGATATCGATCCCCAACATGAAATGTCACCGGCATCCCGTGATCAGATCGCAACGAAGCCCGCATGAGCTTCTTAGAATAAGATTGCGACATGGTTGCAAACATGTCCATGCTCGATAAGCTCAGTCCGATCAGGCTCGAAGCTCCACCAAAAGTCGCGAGCTTCAACACCCCGCTCGGCGTGAAAACTGTATGCAGCGGCTTGCCCAATGCGATCAACTGCGTCCGGTTGGGCAGCGTCATTCCGTAGTTCAGATCATGGCTGGATGCAAACTCTAGCAATTCAATATCAATCTCAACCTCAGCCTTCAACCGCAGCATCTGGGTCAGAATCTGCTGTGCAGGCCTAACTTTCGATATGCGGTCACGCATCAGCACCAATTTGCGCGTGTTGTCGATCACAAAACGTTGCAATTCCATCATCTGCTGTACGGCCCGCGCCATTTCCTGCAAATCCTGCACGGCAACCGGTTCCAGCAGGCTCAATGTAACCAGCACCGTCGGTTCCAGTTCCTGCCGCTTCTGTTGGGTGTCTTTTGCCACCATGAATCGCTTCGGACCCATTGGAACAATAAAACTGCCGGTGGCCAGTGACAACGCTCGCAGAGCATCGCGGTAATTCGCATCGGTCAGCTTGAACCGGTACGCGCTATCGGCGACAGGATAATCGCTGTCAAAGGTAATTTCATATCCAAATTCTTTGGCAACTCGTTCAAAAAGCTTACGTCCGCCGTCACGAAGGTCGAAGGTACGCAATTCTTTTGTTGGCTCAAGCAATGGTGGCGGAAGCATTTCACGAGCTTCCCGCACCTCTTTATCGCTGATCGTGCCAAAAAGCGAAGAATCCAGCTCCACATCTTTTTCGAGAACCGGTGCCGTTGCCTGCACACTTGCTGATAATGCCTGCCCTTTGAGCGATCCCGCCTTCGCCCACAGCAACTGGTTCGATGGATCTGCGGCAGCCGCTTGAGAGTAAAGAAGATACGCATCCGTAGCCCGCCCCTCTTTTTCTGCCGTCGCCGCCCGTTTAACAAGTTCCTTGGCTGGATCAGCAGCCCAGACAATGGTCGCGAAAATGAGAAAAAGGCGCACTACTCCCACATCATTCTTGACGCCGGAAAGAGTCCATTCGTGGACACTGAAGTTTTTGCACATTCGGGCTAAAGTTTTCTGACCATAAGGCCGATCACAAAGATAGGACAAAATGGCTAGCTTTTCACCGGCGGTACCCGAAACCTTCGAAGCTCTGGGAATTTCTGAGACTTCTGTGACCGATTTGATCCTTCGGCGCATGCTAATCGAGGGTCAAAGCACGCTTGAAAACCTGGGAAAGAAGCTGCGCCTGTCTATTGCTATCGTCGGACATGTTTTTCAGCAGATGCGGCAGCAGCAATTGGTTGAAGTGAAAGGTATGCGCGGCAACGATTATTTCTTCCACCTTTCACAAGCCGGGCGGCAATACGCGTCCGAACGTTGGCAACTGAATCAGTATGCCGGTGCCTGCCCGGTTTCGCTCGATGATTATTATCAGGCAACCAAACTACAAGCCGCCAATGTCCACATCGATCGCAATACCCTTCGCCAATGTTTCAGCGACTTAATTATCACCGACGACATGCTTGACCAGCTGGGACCGGCGCTGATTTCTCAAACATCCATCTTTGTTTATGGGCCCACCGGAAACGGGAAAACAAGCCTGGCAGAGCGCATGTTGCGCATTTATAACGATGGTGTCCTGATTCCGTATGCGGTCGAAGTTGATAACCAGGTGATCAGCCTGTACGATCCGGTGGTTCATGAGCAGTTGCCGATGGATGACGTCCGAATCGACCCTCGTTGGGTGTTTTGCAAACGGCCCTGCATTGTAGTCGGCGGCGAACTGATGCCGAACATGCTGGAATTGCGGCTGGATGATTCTTCGGGTATCTATTCCGCTCCTTTGCAAATGAAAGCAAACAATGGCATTTTCATCATTGATGACTTTGGCCGCCAACTGATCAGCCCTCGTGATTTGCTGAATCGGTGGATTGTACCGCTCGACCGCCGAGTCGACTACCTTTCGCTTCGTTACGGCGTGAAATTCCAAATCCCGTTTGAGCTGATGGTTGTTTTTTCTACGAATCTGGAACCCTCCGATCTGGCCGACGAAGCCTTCCTGCGGCGCATTCACAACAAGATTTATGTTGAAGCCGTCCATGCCGAACAATTCGACACAATTCTGCACCGAGTATTCCAATCAAGGCAAGTGCCAATTACCGCAGAAACCGCGCCATTTATTCGCAGCATTTGTACCAGAGAAGGCCGGAAAGAGCTCCGCGCTTGCTATCCCAGTGATATTTGCAACATCTTAACTGCCATTTCCAGTTACGAAAGCCGTCCTGTAACGGCAAGCAAAGCCGACCTGGAACGAGCCTGTAGCCTCTACTTCGCTAAGACTTAGGTGAGCGTTCTCTAAATTCCTAAATTGGCTAACCGCAAGCTTGCGCATGGCGGCTCGGTAAATACTTTGTGGTCCATTACTACATGGTTTCAGTAATTGGTTTGTACAACACACCGCTCGCTGGCGAGCACGGTTCGGTTAATAAGCTCCGTGCTAACAATAAGTTACCGAGTCGCGCGCGTCATTACTGGCACGCAAAAAAGGAGCATTTGCCCAACTCTGTGCGAAAACGCGCAGGCACCCTCCTGTGGGCCATCAAAATTCCCAGTTTCATCACCTCCGAGTTCGGCTATTGGCGTGCAAAGGAAACTGGGAGGATTCAGTTCATGACATTCGTAAAACCATTTAACACCATCCAGGATTCGAGCTTGGCCATCCAGGATTCGATTCAGACGATTTGTGCGGACCCCGGTCCATTTGTCACCGTATTTCTTCCCGCGATTCATCCTGGTGCAGCCGAACATCCCCTCGCCGGGCGCCTTAAAACGATCCTCGGCAAGGCTGAAGAAGAACTTAAACTCAGACGCTATCAGGGGCCTATTGATGAATTGCTGAAGCCTTTGGAAGAATTGGCGGCGGATCCAAATGCAACAGCCGGCACGGCAGCCTCGGTCGTTTATTTGAGCCCCACTATTGCCGTTCAATATATGCTCCCCATGCCAACCGAAGAGCGTGTGGTAGTGGCATCTCACCCTCACATTACTCCGCTACTTCCGCATCTGATGCCCAAAGAGGATTGCTACGTACTGGCAATCGACAAACAATTGGTCCGCTTAGGCCGCCTGCTTGAGGGGGAATGCACTGAAATTCCTTTGCCTGAAGGGGTGCCCGCAAGCTTTGAAGCCGACCTTGTGTATGGCAAACCAGATCATGACCTGCAAAACCACTCAGGTTCCACTCAGTTTGGAACCGGGTCAGAGCGGGACGAAGTGCATGCCCGCCTCAGTCAATATTTCCGGCGTGTGGATCGTGAACTCCATAAATCACTGAAATCCGCTACCTTGATCGTGATTGGACTTGCCGAAGAAGTTGCTGCTTACCGCGCAGAATCAGCTACCCTCAATCTGCTTGATTTGAAAACCAGTTCCACGCGCTTAACCTGGTTTGAACTGGGCAAACTGGCAACAGGAGTAGTGATGGACGCCAAACGCATAACAGCTGAAAAAGCATTGAAAGAATGCCAGGAAACTCCACGTCGCGATCACGTTCTTGAAGGGATTCGTCCCGCATTGGAGGCTTCGCTGGCCGGTCGTATTCATAAATTATTGCTGGCCACTGACGCCGAACATATCGGTCTTCTTGGCCCTTCGTTTCCAACAGATTCCACGCGGCTTGAGGGCAAGCAGGATCTGATCAATGCCACTGCGGTAGAAACCATTCGCAAGCATGGCGAGGTGTTCATGGTCGATGGCCTGCAGTTGGGCACCGAACCATGTGCGGCAATACTGCGCTATTAAAAGAGGTTGATTCGAGTTTCATCACATTGAAGCAGTTTTCTTTTATGCTGTTAGGAGATGGCCAAACTCAGCTACCTCCTCGCAGCATCCCTATCTATTGCTGCTTTCGCACAACCTTTGCGCTTGACCGATATCCAAATTATCGGCAGCCATAACAGCTACCATTCGGGCCTTGCCCCTGGCGACGCAGCCCGTTTGCGCCGGGAAAACCCGAAAGTATTTGAGTCGCTCGATTACCAGCACCCACCTATCGAGCAACAGCTTTCAAGCGGCGTGCGTCAAATCGAGATCGACGTTTTCGGGGACGCTAAAGGCGGCTTGTTTGCCAATCCAGCCGGCCCCCGATTGACCGCCAAGCAACATATGCCCCCCGATCCGCCGTTCGACCCCGCCGGAATCATGACCAAACCGGGCTTCAAGGTGTTGCACGTTCAGGATCTGGATTACCGCAGCAACTGCCAACCATTTACGAATTGCCTCACCATCGTTCGGGAATGGTCGAAGGCGCATTCGGGTCATTTGCCAATTTTCATTCTCATCGAAAACAAGGACAGCACCCCGAAGCCGGAATATATGGTTCAGCCGGAAAAGCTGACCGCAGCCACTTTCAACGCTCTGGATGCCGAGATCCGGTCGGTTTTTGCTCCCAATGAACTGATAACGCCAGATGACGTTCGTGGTGCGCATACCACGCTGGAACATGCCGTCCTCACCGATGGCTGGCCGACATTGGACAAAGCCCGAGGGAAAGTGATTTTCCTGCTCGATCAGGAACGCGTTACACCTATATATACCGCAGGCCATCCGTCACTTGAAGGACGGGTGATGTTCACCAACGCCAAGCCCGGCACACCCGACGCGGCTTTCGTGAAGATGAACGATCCGGCAAACCCGAAGGTGCCGGAACTGATTCGAAAGGGCT
>JBBRJC010000181.1:0-7314 GCA_038220135.1 Bryobacterales bacterium
TTGATGGGCGAATAATTTAGCTCCCGGAACCCAATCTGGTTGTTCTGGCGTGTAGCCACATAGCCTGCCTGCCCAACGAATCCAAAGGCAAGTTTCTTCTGCATTGTGAAATTCCAGCTCTGAATATAACCACGTTCAAACTTGTTGCCAAGCGAATTCGCTGCAACCTGCGGGCCGATTTCAACGATTCCATTCCCCAAATTCGGCTCGGCGATCAGCGGAATTCCATCGCGCAGACGCCCTGCTGCGGTAAAGGTATTTGCACCGTTCACATTTAGCACGACCATCATCGGGAAATTAGTGCGCATTGGCCGGGCAAGGCTGTATGGATCGATGGTGATTCCATAACCTGCACGAACTACGAAGTTATCGGTGACGCGCCATGCAACGCCAACACGTGGAGCAAATAGGCGCTTGCTTTGGTTTACACCACAATCGTGAGGGATGGCACCAACGCCACAAACCTCCATCCTATTGGTAGTGACGTTGTATTTCTCCAAACCACGGCCAACTCGGCCAGGCATTGGGAAATATTCCCATCGCGTTCCTAAAGACACAGTAACTTTCTTTGTAGCCTGCCATTGATCGCGCACATAGAGACTGTGCATTTGGGTTCGAACGTTATATTCATCTGGAACCTGCAAAGTGCGTCCAAGTGCCGATGGCGAGCCTAACAGGAACGATGCCCATGAATTAAACTGATTCGGGGCGGGTCCGCCTGAAATTGTGGTTGGTCCACCAGAAAACGTGAATCCACCAGCAGGCCCATGAAGTGCCCCGACAAACTCAGCCTGCGTGTGGTTGATTTGCTGGAATGAGCTATCGGCTCCGAACCTGACATTGTGCCTACCCTTAGTCCATGTAACATTACCAACCATGTTGTAGCGCGGGTCACGGTTGAAGAATGGTCGCGTAGAATTGCCTTGCGCACCCATCGTCGTGTAACTGGAAACGACGAAACGGGGTAAGCCACTCTCGAAAAACCGAGTGCCATTGGTGCCAGGAATTCCCAACAAATCTCGTCCAAGGTTTTTGCCCACCCATTTTCAACCGAGTTGGCATCGTAGGCCGTAAATCCAAAATTCCCATCAACAATCAAGGACGGTGAAAGGACATAGGTGGCCCCAACCGCAGCATTTCCGGTTGTCCCATAAGTTGGACCGGCAACGGAAGCCGCGCTAAAGAACGGAACGCCGATTAATTCACCAAGAACGCCACCACTTTCAAAAGCATGATCCTGAACGCCGCCACGGGCAAACATGGTCAGTTTCGCGCCAGGGTTCCAATTAATCTTGCCATCAAATTTCTTGGAGTTAAAAGCATATTTGCCTTGGGCAAATAGATTAGCAGTTAAAAGATCAGGATTGGACGGGTTGATAAGCATGCTTTGAACTTTTAATGCCACTGGGTCCATGCGAGCTGTGGGAATTTGCTGGTTGGGGAAAGGAGTCCTCCCTGCCCCAGCCGCCGTTCCGGTTGATGGATCGTAAATTGGAGTAGGGGAAGCAGACATGTCACCGCGGCGAATTGCACTAGTTGGAAGCGTTTCAATTCGCGAAGCAAATTGCCTGTCCCATGTTCCCTCATAACTGGTGAAGAAAAATAGTTTGTTGCGGACAATCGGCCCGCCAATAGTGCCACCCATTTGATTGAAAATCGCTTTGGGTTTGCGTTCACCTGCCGGCAGGAAAAATGGTTTCGCCTTGGTGGCATTACTGTTGTGGAATTCAAATGCAGATCCGTGCAGGGCATTTGTCCCGCTCTTGATCGAAACATTCACGGCCGCACCACCAGCAAGGCCTGTTTCGGCGTCGAACGAATTGGTTGTGATGTTGACTGCTTCTATCGATTCAAGTGCTGGAGTGTATCCAGGTAAATGGGGCAACCAGATTTGGTTCACGCCCGCACCTTCAATACGCACAGCATTGGAACTGTTGGAAGTTCCATTAACTGCATAAATTGCGGCGCGCGATGGATCAACCGATGGCCCGTTGCCGTTTCGCGGAGAGCCGAAGCCAGGCAGTGTCTTAAACATTTGCGTGTAGTTACGGCCCGGAGGAAGAGGTGCGTTTCCCAATTGCTGGGATGTAAGCTCCGCTCGCACTTCAGCACGATCAGTTTGTAACGCTGCCGCCGTTGCTTCAACACTGATTGACTCGGTAACCGCTCCAACCTTTAGCGTGACATCCAAACGAGTTGAAGCGTTTGCAGAAATATTCACGTTCTTGGCTGCGAATGCGGTGAAACCCGGTCTTGTGACACTAAATTCATAGGTGCCGCTGGGCAATGTCGGGAATTGGAATTGCCCAGATTCATTGGAAACTGTTTCGCGTATCAAGCCAGTAAGCGTCTGCTTCACAATTACTTTAGCGTCAGGGACCGTCGCCTCGGTTGAATCCTTAACATTCCCCAGGAGAGAACCATAAAGAACCTGGGCATTTGCACTGGAGGCGATGGATGTGACCGCTACAAAAAACAATACACTGCGACGCATTTGGGTTGAGGCTCCTCGTAGAGAAATTAAATTGATTCAATCATACACTAAAAGAATAAAATGCCGGAGATCAAATTTTGCGGTTGAGTGAAAGCTACTTTTCGTTGGCTTCGGTCACTTCTATCAGCCGGTGAACATCCATAGTGTAGATTGCTTGCTTACCGTGCTTATCGGTTTGAAACAATATTCGTTCGCTGGATGGCGCAAAGCGCAGGCGAACATCTGCCGGATTGACAGCCTTGTGCTCAGCGAGCGTTAACTCTCGCCGGGAAGCGCGCAACAACAACAAAACATCGGGTGAGGCTTTGCTTCGGCTGGCACCAAGAAAAACACTGGCGTCCACATTAGCGGCGAAGGTCACAAACTGGCTGGTATTAGCGACGAATGCATCTTGATTCGTATCAGGAGTGAGTTCGCGCAGTACGTTCAATTTGGTGGACTCGCGGGGTATATGCAGATAGATTATTGTTCGCCCATCGGGCGACCATATGGCTGTTGCGACTTTACCGGCTTCCGTTTTCAGCTTCCGGTTTTGCGTACCATCCAGATTCACCATCATCAGTGTTTCATCCACCTGATAGAGGAAACTGGCGCGCCTGGGCCGGGAACCGATCATCTGGATTGGCTTGGGCTGTTCAGCGATAGTCGTTGCAGAGCCGCGGTTCACAGGGATCATTCGCAAACGGAAAGTCTGATCCTTTTTCTCCACTGCAAAGGCATTTACACCGTCATCGGAGACGTGCAAAACGCCTGTGTGTTGCCAACCTGCCGGCACCTCATACACAACGCGATCCTTACCACCAGATAGACTCGCCAGCATCAGATTGGGCCCATCGAAGTGGCAGAAGAGGCGGTCTTGGGGCATCAGCACCAAAGAGTCAG
This sequence comes from Bryobacterales bacterium, assembly GCA_038220135.1. GTDB lineage: Bacteria > Acidobacteriota > Terriglobia > Bryobacterales > Bryobacteraceae > JANXSF01. The sequence goes on from JBBRJC010000181.1 coordinate 3,377, forward strand.
CAGACAAGGCGTCGGCTTGCGTTATCTGCTTCCAGGCACCAGACTTCATCTCCATGCGAAATCCCTGCATGGAACCAGTGCGATTGCTGGCAAAGAGGAAAAAGTCAGATTTACGGGAGAAAATGCGGGCCGGAGCGGCAGGGAGAATACTTTCGTAGGTAGCTTCGGTAAGACGCATTACCTCGAATTCCGTGGCTGGATCGGGGTAGCGCTTGCGTTCGGTGGTGAGTTCCGTTCCCTTCCCGCTAGACGCTGCTGCGTGAAGAAGAGACGGGAGAAGGCCACAAAGTGACCTTCTCGTCCAAGTACCCATACGAACAGTTTACTGCTATTTTGCGGAGGTGTGTCCAGTTGAAACGTGATCGCCTAAAAGATCGTAACCAAAGTCACCAGCAAGGTCGCGCCAAACTGAGTGAACGTGGTTGTTGTCGTTCTGCGTATTGTCGTATTCAATCAGGAAAGCTGGGCCAGAAACGCGATAGTAGTGCCCTGCGCCGATCTCGCCAGCACCTGCCCAGGCAAAGTTCAGGTTGGAACCAGCCTGCTTGATCTGATTGAGCCGGAATTGCGCAATCTGGTCAGGCATATTGTAGGCGTATTCTTCCATCAGCGCTGTCAGCAGTTCGCGTTGCTTCGCATTCATCTTTGCAGCAGACAAACCATTGGGCTGGCCTTTGAGAGCAGCCTTGCGGTCGGCCATGGTGAAAATATCTTTGTACGCTTTTTCTGCAACTACAGCAATCTTCTTCTGTTCGGCAGTGAGCGACATCAACAGGTTGCGGCCCTTATCTTCTTCAGCGCCAAGAACGCGCAGACCTTTACGCGGTCCTTCTTTAACCATTGCCGGATTGGTTCCGTAGAAGCTTGGCCCACCAGCAACTTTACCTTTCACGATGGTCCAATTTTGAGCCATATGATGGCCTTCGACGCGGAAGCCCCAGGTGCCGTTTTCTGACGGCTCACCAAAAATGGAGAAGAAGTAATTTTCCGGGTCACGAACGTTAGTGCCTTTGCCGAGTTCGATAATGCGCAAAACTTCTTCGAGGCTCATGATCGTAACGGCCTTGATGTAGCCTTGCGTGCTGAGCCCGGTGCTCAGCAGCGCTTGTGCCAGATGCCGCTGTTCCTGCGTCATTTCTTTCAGCGGCAGCCCTTTGCGGACGCGTGGAATGAAGTGCCAGTTGAGTCGCTCATCACTGGAAAAATCGAATGTGGCCTTGGCCTTCTGGTCGTCTTTGAGAGAAGCCAGGAAAGAGCTTGCCGCACCGGCCATTACTTTCGGCGAACTGGGCCGGCTATAGGCGGAAAGAAGAAGGCAAAGGGCAGCCGTAGCTACCCCTGCGCGCAGGAATGTGGAACGCATCATTGTCGTTTACGTGGTCCTTTTTACAGGCCAGTGCTTAGAACGGTAGGTCGCGTTTGACGGCGCCCAGCACCAGCGACTTGGCCAGATACTTATACGGATTCACAGGAGCGTTGCCTTGCCGGACTTCGTAATGAAGATGCGGTGAAGTGGAACGGCCAGTGCTGCCAGAACGGCCAACAACTTGGCCCCGGCGAACTTCCTGTCCAGGAATCACATCGAAATTTGAAAGATGCGCGTAGTAGGTTTTCAACCCGCCGCCATGTTCAACAACGACCAGCTTGCCATAGGCGCCGGACCAATCTGCATGTTCGACGACGCCATCTGCGGTAACTTTTACTGGAGAACCCGTGGATGCTGAAATATCCACACCCGGGTGAAAAGCATCGCCGCCATTGAAAGGATCGGTGCGGGAGCCGAAACTGGAAAGCAGGCGGCCTTCAATGGGCCAAATGGAAGGTTGAATGTTCACTTGCCAGCTATGGGCGACACGGCGGAAACCGTTCGTAATATGGGAAGTGCGCAGTGTATCGTAGGTTGCTAAAGTTTCACCGTAGGTAGGGACGAGGCGGCCTTCGGAACTGATGCTGGAAGGGCCTTCCATTTTCGACTTAATACCATAGGCGAGGGTGACTTCATTGGCCAGCACTTGAAGGCTGGCGAGTTGTTCCCGTTGAGCGTCGGAGGACTTTTGCAGGTCCTGGTAGCGTTTCTTAAGCAGATCCGCCTCTTCGCGTAAGCTGTTGTATCCGCCAACCTTCCAAGCCATGCGTACGTAGCTGGTTAAGAAGCCTGTTACCGTGAACAGGCCGACCAAGGCGAAGGCGATGGTGGCATACAAAACTTTATAGGGAACGTGGACGCGCCGCAATCTACCGTGCAGCGAGTGGGCTAGAACTAGTATGAAATATGGTTGCTTCATGCGCTAAGATTTTGTCTCTAACTCCACAAGCGGGAGTTGGGTCCAAAAAGGAGGGACCAAGACGTAAGCTGTGCTGCATTCGTGATCATTCTTATTTTTATCAACGGGCTGAATCGCAACTTTAACAGCAGCACAGACCGGAGTCAAGCCTTTTGTGTGCCAAAGCGTCACATAGGCCGTGTCTTAATTATACACTGAACCAATGCGTATAGATTTCAAAGGAAAACGAGCGGTAGTGACGGGCGGAGCAAATGGGATTGGCCTCGCAATAGCAAGGGGATTGGCGGAGGCGAACTGCCGCGTTTCCATCTTCGATTTGGAGCGTGAAGAGCCAGCCAAAATAGGCGCCATCCTTGGGGGCGACGGCTACTCGGTGGACGTGACCGACCGTGAGTCGCTGGAAGCTGCATTTGCCGCAGTACCCGATGTTGAGGTGTTGTCGGCCAATGCAGGGACGGCGTTTCATGGGTCGCTGGTGGATACATCCATCGAAATTTGGGACAAGACGCTGGCGTTAAATTTGACCGGAGTCTTTCACACTTTGCAACTGGGCGCGCGGATCATGAAGGCGCGGCGGCGTGGCAGCATCGTGATAACAGCGTCGACCAATTCCTGGGATGGCGAGGAACAATTGATTGCCTATAACGCGAGCAAAGCCGGAGTGTTGGGCATTTTGCACACGGCGGCAAATGAGTTGGGACCGTATGGAGTGCGCGTGAATTCGATCAATCCGGGGTTGATTCGGACGCGGTTGACGGGTCAATATTTCGCGAAGCCCGAGTATTTGAAGGCTTATTTTGCGGGCATACCGATGGGCCGCGGCGGTGAGGCGGCTGAAGTGGCAGCTGCTGCGGTGTTCCTGGCTAGTGATCAGGCCAGCTATATTACGGGTGCTTCGCTGATTGTGGACGGCGGACAACTGACGTCGAAATTTGCGACGTGGAAGGAGCCGGAAGCTGAGTATAACGATGGGGAGTGGAAGCTGAAGTAGTCATGTGTCAGGTTCGCACCTTCTTTTTTCTCGGAGAGTGTATGTTCTTTGCAGACATTGGGCTTGCATTCTTGTTCCGCTTGTCTAACTTTGGTTGTTTACCAACAACTAGGGATACGGTTAGGACTATGATCTGCGATTGATCCTCTTCAATGGTGAAGGTGGGTGCTCCTTCACCATCCGGACCGATCAACAATACCGAATATTTTCCGTTGGGAAGATTTGCAAAGGAAGCTAAACCTTGATCATCCGTATATTGAATCATCTGTTCCCCACGGTCATGAGAAACCAGCCGAAAGGGGAAGTATGGGCGTACTTGGCCAAATGTGTCCTTTACCAATACGACATGCGGTCGACTGTGAGCCGACAACCGCCAATACTGCTTCAAGAACTCTTCCCCTTTCGGAAGCACGATAAGCGTTGCCACATCAAACAGTCCAACCAGTGTGAAACTGGCAAAGGCTATCTGGTGGACATAGTGCACAAACCGGGACAACAAGGAATCGCCGGTCGACGAATTTGAGTTGGACATATTCAGTCTCCCGTGGTTGGGCCGACCGCGATTACTGTAAGACTATTTTGCGGTTTTGGCAGTTTCTTTTTTTGGGGCGCCCATTGGATAAGCTTTGACATCAACCAGTATCCATTGCGTCGCAGCGTCA
>JBBRJC010000182.1:0-7295 GCA_038220135.1 Bryobacterales bacterium
TCCGAGAGATGGCCGCAATTCGACCTTCCATTTATTGGCGGCTTCCAGTACGCGAAGTTGGCTCGAAGCTACTTCGCCACGGGCGTCGTCCGCCTTCACGCGGGCCACTGAAGCCCGGATTGCCTCAGTCAGGCTCACAGGGCGGGAGGCCGGAGCCGCCTGCATCATGCAGGCCGCCCCGATTGCTACCATGAGTAACTTAGACATAGCTTTCATCTCCCTTTTATTGCGTTAGTACAAAGGAACGATAACTGTACTGCCCGATGTTACCGGGATGAACGATACATTCTGGCTTCCGTAAGATACACAGCCCGTGGTGCAGATTCCTGTAACAGGAGCTAATGCCGCGCCTGTTGCCGTGAAGCTGATTCCCTGGCCTGGTGTGTAAGTTGCCCGGATACCTGCTGCGTTGTATGCCATGCGGGCTTCCATCTTCTTTCCAATTTCAGTTTGCGCAAGGCTCGCCACCGGCAGATTGGAGATCTTCGAGAATTTGTCCAAAGCGGCTGTGATGACGTCGGTAAAGAGTGAATTGCTGCCCGAGTAACGGATGAAGTTCGACTGATGAAACATCAGGGGATACTGTTCATAGCGCAGCATATAGTTCACATAAGTGGTGCTTTCACGATCCACAATCTGTGAATAAGTTTGATTGGTGCTGAAGAAGGGTGTTCCACCAGGGCCACCAATTTTGAAGATACCGTTGGGCCCGTAGAAGTAGTTGAATTCATCAGGAAGCGAACCGTAGGCACCAGAATTGGCTGATTTCGTGTTGTAGTAAACATTGGTTGCGCGGCGTGGAATGTATAGGATGGAAGCAACAGCCGGGCTGCGCACTCCAGTATTCGGTGTTGCTGGCTGCCATTCAGGCCGTGATGTATCAGACACCAGGTACTTGATGCCAACTCTTTGTGCAGCCAACAGGAAATTGGTATTGGCCAAGCCTGAAATGTTAGGGGTAACCATGCTTTGGCTATCCAGTGGAAGGTTCAATGCCTTGGCTACTGCGATATTCTGACTAAGCTCATCCAACGATTCAGTGTAAGTTGCAGGGGCGCAGATGCCGCTGTTCGGTACAGGATTGTAGCAATCCAGATTCTCGTGGTCATAAGTGTGATTAAGCCAGAAGAAGGATTTGTCTGATTTTACGCCCGAAGTCAGCTTATCGCCCCTCAATGCGCCACCATCCGGAGTTGTACCGAAGCCGTTGAATGCGTGAGTGACGCGGAAATCCTTTGTTTGTGCCTTTCCACGCAACGCATTTTGCCAATTTTTCAAAGCGTCGAGGTCCCCGCTATCCATGCGATCCGTCGGGCAGACTGCAGCCGGATCGTAGGTTGGATCCACTGCAAACGCAGCCGGCTTACAGGCTGCAGGCGACATGGCGAACAAATCGTTGGCCAGAAAGAAGTCGTCGTTCTGTGGAGTTAGATATATTCGGCGTTCACCGAGGAAGATACCTTTTGTGGCCCAATTGAAAATGCCGTAGTTCAGTGCAAGAGAATGCTGCAAGTACGGATTGTTGTCGAAAGTGAAAGCCATGAATTCGCGTCCATCTGCCTTTGTGTGGGTGACGCCGGCGAGCTGGTTGTTGAAGGTAAGAAGCGGCGTTGTGGTCTCGCCAGTGAGCGGGGCGGCAACTGCTGTGTAGAGGTATGAATCAATTACCTTAACCGGGTTGGTGCGAACCAGGTAAGGAAAAATCGTGCTTGACGCGGTCGAAAATGCAAGGTTTGCAGGGGCCGCAGCCGATGTTGAGATAGCGGTTGGAAGAGCCGCCATACCGTAACGCTGTTCCGGATAAGTATAGTAGCTTACCAGACGTACACCGTAGTTGCGCATATAGTCGTCAATTCTGGTCCATCCTGCTACATCCAGGGCACTTGTCCAAGCACCGTTGTTGCTGTAGCCCAAGCTGCCAGTAGCCAAAATGATGCCCTGATAAAATCCACGGCTCGAATCGTTAAGCGCTGGTAGCGGCGTGTTTTTCAAGATCACTGCTTCGTAGGGAAGCCCAAGGTAATCGAGGAAGTATTTAAGAGCAACGAATCCAGGCTCGGTTCCGTCACCGGCCAGAACGAGAAGCTTCAGATCGACAGGAAGTTTGAACAACCCGGATTGTGTGGGCAAGTTGATCAGGGTTGTATTGGTGGTTCGATTTGTTGTTTCAGGGGCCGAGGGCCATGCAACTGGAATGATGGGCAGCGGTGCTGAAGGGGCAACGGCAGTAGCGTTCTTCTCTGGCGAATAGGCTTGGGTGTTTAGGCTCAAAACGAGTCCTATAAATAATGCGGTGATTGCGCCTCTGTGTAATTTCATGATTGTCCTTTATTTCGGTTCTGTCCCATTCTTCACTTTGAAGCTGTAGCCGCCAATAGGACGAACTCATCAAAACTACGGCAAACCACTGAGACCGATTGACTAGTACGGATTTGAACATTAGGTACTATTCAGCTCAGGCTTGTTCGTGCCTTAAGCTTTGGGCATGAATCGTAATGTATTTTGTTGCATGGCATCGCTTTTGGTTAGCTTTTCCACCGCATCGGCGCAAACGCCTGAAGTTTGGCGGCCGGCTCCGCAAGTGGACTGGCAATGGCAGTTAACGGGGATAGTTGATCAAACTGTTGCCGCCTCGGTTTATGACATCGACCTGTTTGATAATGACGCCGCCGTTGTGGCTGCGCTTCATGCCAAGGGTCGCAAAGTAATTTGTTACACCTCAGTTGGTACGTATGAAGATTGGCGCCCGGATGCGGCCCGCTTTCCGGCATCAGTGAAGGGTCTGCCATTGGGCGATTTTCCTAATGAACGTTGGCTCGATATCCGTCAATTGGAAATCTTAAAACCGATTATCGAAGCACGCTTCGACCTATGCAAACAGAAGGGTTTCGATGCCGTAGAACCGGATAACGTTGACGCCTACACTAACGCTAGTGGTTTCCCGCTGACTGCGCAGGATCAGATCGCGTTTAACTTGTGGTTGGCATCGGCGGCCCATGCACGTGGCTTGTCGGTGGGGCTGAAAAACGACCTGAACCAGGTCCGGCAACTGGAACCATTTTTTGACTGGGCGTTGAACGAACAGTGTTTTCAATTCAAGGAATGTTCGCTATTGAAGCCCTTTGTCGACGCGGGCAAGGCCGTATTTGAAGTGGAATATAAGTTGGATATTACGAAGTTTTGCACTGAAGCGAATGGTCTGAATTTCAATTCGATGCGGAAAAATGTCGTATTAGATGCGTCTCGTACACCCTGCCGCACTGCCGTGCAAACTCCACGCATCGCCGGTATTGCAAACGCTGCAAGCTACGATAGCAAGGCGGTGGCCCCGGGGTTGTTGGTGGCGATTTTTGGTAGCAACATGAAGCGGATTTTGTTTGATGGCGTTGAGGCTCCGGCCATTTATCTTGGAGCAGATCAAGCGGTAGTCGTGGTGCCCTATTCTGTGGCTGGCAAAACAACGGTCGGCGTTCAAACCGACAATGATGGAGTGAAATCGGACATCTTCACAATGCCGGTTGTCGCCTCAGCCCCGGCAATTTTCACTGCCGCAGCCACGGGAACCGGACAGATTGCCATGATCAATCAGGATGGATCATTCAATGGATCTGCAAAGCCGGCTGATTCCAGCACGATTGTTACCCTGTTCGCCACCGGCGAAGGCCAAACAACACCCTTCGGCATTGATGGCAAATTAAATTCTGACCTACTTCCCAAACCAATTCTGCCGATTACTGTACAGGTGGGCGGCGTGGCAGCCGAAGTACTTTATGCAGGTGCTGCTCCTGGTATGATCGCTGGAATCATGCAAGTTAATTTTCGGGTACCAAATAATGTGCCGAGTTCGAGCGCGGTACCTGTGGTACTGAAATCCGGTACAAATGCCAGTCAGAAAAACGCAACGATGGCGGTAAGGGTAAATTGATAACTGGAATTACACGTAGAACACTAATTGCTGGATTAATGGCTGGACAAAAACGTCCAGCCGTTGCCTTTCACTACACCGCAAAGTTTTCAGACCGTGAGGCGCGTTGGTATAGCGGTTTCGATATTTTGGTAACTGGCGGCATCCTTTCTGCAGAACAAACAGCTCAGTTGCGCAAGGGCGGATGTAAGCTGATTGCTTATGAATGGTCGTCAGCTTTTTATCCCGGCGACTGGACGTCGGCAGCAGAATCCTGGCAGAAGCAGATGCGCCCGGACTGGGCGCTCACTGCAACGCCAATTAGCGGGGGTGCGGCTGAAGATGGAAAACTTGCGCATTGGTACGATTTCGGGAATCGAAACCTGATTGCGGCCCGTGCCAGCTACCTTTCCGGGATATTGTTGAAGGCGGGGTATGATGGATTTTTTTTCGACACTCTGGGTTTTGAACATCTGCCGCCCGCAGCGCAGCAAGCCTTTCGCACGCTGCATCCGGGGGTGGATTACAACCTCTGCCAAGGCGAGTTTTTGACTGCGCTACGGGCAAAGTTACCTGCCGGAAAACTGCTTTTTTCCAATCAAGCCTTTCGGCACGCCGACCAGTTGCTGCCCCAATCTGATCTTGATCTGACGGAAAGCTACTTCACGTATATCGACGGCAAACAGACCAAATTTCGGCCCTGGCATGACGCTGGTAAGCCATGGGAATCGATTCGGACGCCCATGATAGAACTGGTTGGGGCCGCTCAGAAAAAATTCCCCAACGTGCGGTTTGTCCATGTTAACTATGCGGCTGCTCCATCCCCGGACGCTGCAGTTTATAGTTTTGCTGCGGCGAAGCTGTTTGGGCACGAGTCGTACCTGATTGTTCCTGGCAACGCGCAAGCGGAAGAGAATGCGGTTTACAGTACAGTGCTCGGTCGGCCGTTGACAGCCAGTTTCGAGGAAGATTTGGTTGCAGGTGCTGCCTGGCGGCGGTTTGAAAATGGAGTTGTTGCCATTCTTTCCGGACCGAAGGCGTTTACCATTCCAGGCACACAGTTGGCACTTCCAACCTCAGGTAGAGGCTACGTTTTTAATCGCAAACGATAAAACTACTTTTCAGCGAGCCATGCCAGAAACATACCGTCCGGCTCCACGTCCGCCCAATAGGATATGGGCTGGCTGCTCACCGTTCGGCAATGGTGGGCCAACATGCCTTCCATTTCTTTGCGATCAAACCAACGTTCCCAACTTGGCGTATCCAGTTTGCCCCAATGCTCTACGTTTTTGTCGATCACCACAATGCGGCCGCCCGGTTTCAACACTCGACAAATTTCGCTTACCGCCTCTTCGATCTGCACCGCGTGTTCAAGGCTTTCCGTTGCGTACACACAATCAAATGATTCGCTTCGATAAGGCAACTGAGTGAGCGATCCAGCACAACGCTCCAGGTCGGGGGCCGCATAGTGGAGCATGCTTTCGGCAAGATCCATGGCATGCATCCGAGCCCCTGGATTGCTATCTTTCAGCACCCGCGCAAAGCGGCCCTTTCCACAACCGGCATCCAATACACGCTTGCCCGTCAGATCGCCGAAATATTCCTGAATCAGTTGAACGTGGTAAATGCGCGGGTCAATGGTTGAAGGGAAGTGCTCTTCATCCGCTGCCGATTCATTGAACGAACGGCGAATCTGCTCTCGCAAATCCGCCGTCAATGCCACTTTCTCCGCTTCCTTACTGAACCAACGAGAAAACCAATTCATCATGCCTTGGTAAGGAAGATGGGCAGGCCAAGCTTGTTCGAATAATTCGGACGATACCGCTCGGTGTTATACATCGACCCCAAATCTACTTTGCGAGGTCCAAGCTTTGGATCGGGGATCGGCACCATGTTGTAACAACCATGATCAATAGCCGCCATCAATCCGCTTTTGCCTTCGACAATTGCGTCGAGCGCCATGTTACCAAATGTGCCTGCAACCAGCTTGTCGACAAAGTCCGGGCTACCGGAACGCAGGTCGTAGGTGAGGTCGCTGACAATGGTTTCGGCCCCCGAAATTTTGGCGACGATTTCCGCAAAGCTCTCAGCGACGTTCGCCTTTTTGCGGTGGCCGAAGTCATCAGGCTCACCGTATTCGGTTACCTTATAGCCTTCCCATTCAGCGCCTTCACTGAGTACGACAAGCGCATAATTGCTGGGGTTTTGACTGCGATCTTTGACCAGCAACTCCGCCATCTTTTCAGCATTGAACTTATATTCCGGAATGCCGCAGCGCAGTGAATTTACGTATGCGGTGTAAAGCGCGGTGTAGCCGGCATCACGTCCGAAAATACGAAACACGCCGATGCGTTCGTGCGAGCCAATCGTGGTGCGCTGGCGTTGAATCGCGTCCGTCGCACGGCTGATGGCGGTCGAAAAACCGATGCAATATTCGGTGTTGCGAACGTCGTTATCCATCGTTTTCGGAATCGCAACAACTTTCATTCCCAACTTGTCGAGCGTGGCCGCGTAGCTGAGTGTATCGTCACCACCGATGGCGATGAGGTAGTCCAACTCAAGGGTTGCAAGATTCTTCAAGACCTGTTTAGAAACGTCATAAACCGTATTTGTGATGCCGCGTTTGGTGACTTGGCTGGATGGAAAATCGGCCACGTCGAGTTGCGGTGCAATCGACTTCATCTTGGAAGGGTTGGTACGGCTGGAATGCAAAAATGTACCGCCGGTGCGGTCGATGGTGCGAGTGTTTTCGCGAGTCAGCGGAAGAATATAGCGCGCCTTGCTACCCGGATCATTTAGGTCGACGTGGGTGAGACCCTTCCAGCCGAGGCGAATGCCGACAACATCCATGCCGAGGTCGCTGCTGCGATAAACTACGCTCTTAATTACTGAATTGAGGCCCGGGACGTCGCCGCCGCCAGTTAAGATGCCAATACGCTTGGTTGCCATGAAACTCCTGTGTTTATGGGGTGGGGGGACTTCTTCTTCATTATACCGTGCTCGTTCCTGGATCCTGAAATGACCCTCGCGCATCTCAAACTACATGCCTCCTAGAACCAGTGAACTGCTGGATGCCCAAGGCTTTGCCATTGTCACCGATGTTCTACCTGCGGAGCAGATCGAGGAGCTAAAAGCTGCTGACGCGCGCGGCTCGGTAACGTATTGTGATTTTCTGCCGCTGTTCCGAAGTCAGCTGATGTATATTTCGCTTCAGCGCTTGCTGACGCGCGCGGCTCGGTAACGTACTATGATTTTCTGCCGCTGTTCCGAAGTCAGCTGATGAGTATTTCGTTTCACCAAACGTTCCCGTATTAGGCATACCGCTTGCCGCTGTTCCGAAGTCAGCTGATGTGTATTTCGTTTCAGCGCTTGCTGGCGCGCGCGGCTCGGT
>JBBRJC010000183.1:0-7195 GCA_038220135.1 Bryobacterales bacterium
GGTCACTTTGCGGGGTTCATCGGCCAGTATCAATTCGATAATTCGAGCCAGGGTGTACAGCCGACGTTCCGGTTGGACCAGGGGCTGCCAGCTTACAAGTTGCCACCATCGATCGACCCGGCATTCTCTAACGGGAATACAGTTGATTATTGGAACGGTCAGGATGCGACTCGCGCACCAGAAGCAATGTCGTGGACGCTAAATGTGCAACGTCAGTTGACCAACAATATGGTTATGGAAGTTGGCTACAACGCTTCGGCAGGCATTCATTTGCAATCCGGAATTTTGAATCTGAATCAGGTTCCCACGGCCGCATTCAACAGTCTGGTTTCGCAATTTGGAGGGACGCAAGCGCTAAACATTTTGCGTGCTGACATTAATTCGGCAACAGCAAAAACGGCTGGCTTCCTGCCTCCGTACCCAAGCTTTGCGACGCAGGCACAGCGCACGGTGGCGCAGTCTCTGCGGCCTTTTCCGCAGTATTCCACGGTGGTTACAGGCGCTCAGAATGGAGACAAGAGCGGCCATTCCAGCTACCATGCACTGTTGATCAAAGCGAGCCGCCGTTACTCCAAGAGCCTCACCGGGCAATGGAGCTATTCATTCTCGAAATTGCTGACTGATTCCGACACATACTTTGCGAACTCGGCCACAGCAGCAATGGATCAATACAACAGAGGTTTGGAAAAGTCGATTGGTCAGTATGACCGAACGCATAATTTCAAACTCTCAACCATCTACAGTCTGCCATTTGGCAAAGGCCAACGATGGATGACGAAGGGCTTGATGAGCCAAGTGGTTGGTGGTTGGCGCCTTGCTGGGATTCAGGTTTATAACAGCGGCGCGCCGCTCGCATTGACTCGCAACAATCCTCTGCCGATCTTCAATGGGATCACACGTCCGCAGGTGGATGGATACGATAACTGGCGTGCTCCTACAATTTCCGGTGGCAAGTTCGATCCAGCAGTGGACCGCTACTTGAAGCCCGCATCCGAATTTCCCGTGCAACCGGCAGCAGGCTTTGGCAACGCTACACGCTACAACGGAAAGACCCGTGGATTCTGGGGGCAATCGGAAAACATCAGCTTGTCGAAGACCTTCCAAATTCGCGAAATCGTCAAACTTGATTTCCGTGCTGAGGCGTTCAATTTGTTCAACCGTGTGGTGTTTGCCAACCCCAGTCTTAACTTGAATGCCATCAACTTCGGGCAAATCATTAGCCAAGCCAATGAAGCGCGCACGATGCAGATGGCCTTGAAAGTTTACTGGTAGAAGCTTGGTTTGGTGGGGCAGGTGCTTGCTGCCTGCCCTACTTCTTAGCAATCACAAAATGATGTTTCACGGTCTTGCAAGCTTTCGCCAACTGCGTTGCCAAATCTTCGTACTGCTTTTCCAAATCCCCTGACAAGTGATCCTTCAAAGTACCTTCCATGCGCTTGGCTGCGGCTTCGTTTGTGGTCTTGGCTGCTTCGATCCGCTTATTCAATTCTGCGGTGACCGTGTCGGCATTGGACACGTCAATACCGGCGCGAGACATGTTGTATTTTTGCGCGGCCAGGTCACGCATGCGAGCACCGATTTTCTGACGATTTGTGTTGATCTCGGTCGCAAGGGCAGACTGTTTGTATTGTGGGGTTTTGTCGTTTGCTGCAATGTTCACACCTGCATAGAAATCGGCCGCAGAATATTCACCCACCACTGCATCGTCAATTTTCAAGGTGTATTGTCCGTCATCGAGCCCTAAGACGTTGATCACTTCCTGATTCAGGTCCTTCGTAAAAGGGACCAGTTTCAAAGCATCCTGCGCATTTTCCGGCACCACTAACGGCAGGGCTTCTTCAGTGGCATCAAATTCCAAACCACCATCTTTCTTGTGGAGCTTATCCACCTTCACTCGCCCAAGTTCCTTCACCTTGCCCTTTTTGCCGTCCAGCTTGATGCGGGAAACGTCACGCGGGAGGCCTTGTGATTTCAGGAAAGTGTAAGCCATGGCGAAGTGGCCCACCGGACCGGGGTGCACGCGGTCTGCACCAACAATGGTGAAGTTGTCTGCATGCTTGCGTTCGCGCTCGTTGATTGAATTCATGGCCTGGAAGAAGTCTACAATTCCAGCGCGGTAGTCTGCGGCCATGTTGCGGACCTTGGCCGCGCATTGCGCAAGAGCGCCATTCACACCCTGCATCAAGTCCGCCGTTTTTGGAAGATCTAAATGCATGTTCTCTTCATAGATCGAAGGCGTAATGAAAATTAACCGGGCACCACTGGTGCGTAGAGCGTTGGTCAATTTCGTCATGTTCAGGCTGTAGCTGTCGAGCGATTCCTTGCGCTTTTGCTCCACTTCTTCGCCGGTTTTGTCAGCAGCATAATCGTTGCGGCCCACATCGTTCATGCCAAGCATGATGGTGGCGACTGTTGGTTTACGGCCCAGAATGTCGACATTGACGCGGAATTTTTCGTCCGACATGATGCTGGAAGCACGGTCGCCACTGATGCCGCAGTTATAGAATCGGATGGTTTTTCCAGGAAAGCGTGTGGCGTAATAAAGCGTCACGATGGAATGATAGGTACCAGCGTGAGTGATGCTATCGCCAACAAAGCAGACTGTGTCGCCATCGTCGAAGGGCTTGGCGGAACTCAGCGTTCCTTGAGCCTGCAAGAATGACGAGGTTGCAACAAGGGTGGTCAGCGCAAACGCGCGGCGGGTGAAGCGGGTGAAAAGCATAGGAATTATTTGTCGCGAAGTACGGGATAAAACTGCACAAAGACGTTGTCTACTTTAGCGTGTTCAGCGTGGCAACTCCAGCAGGCATCTTTCGGGAAGGCCTTGGCTGTTGGAGTGGCTCCGCCGCCGCTGGCGATGAAATTATAGTAGGCCCATTTTTCAGTGGGGAAGCGCGAAGAATCTTTTACCGCGGTTTCAATGCCGATAAACGTTTCTTCAAAATGGCCGGTTTTTGCGGGTGAAGCTTTGTCGCCGGATGAGAAAACTTCCATCACGAGCATAGTTTTTTCAGGAAATTTGCCAGAGCTGCGGTAGGCTTGAAAAGCCTCTGGCTGGATGTAGATATTCTTGAAAGTTTCAGTACGTTTGGCTTCGCCGGGGTCGTTGTAGCCAATGCCCAGATTGGAGCCCACGAATTGCCATTGGCGGTAGTTGGGAGGCGGCAGCAATTCACCACTCTTAGTGTATTTGGGTTCGGCCATTGGTTGGGCCGAAAAAAGAATTGCGGCTACGGGTAGAATTAGCAGGAAGCGGCGCATAAACTAATGTAAGCCTGTGTGGCTTGGGCTTGCAAATGGATTGTAAGCGTGAGCCCAATGAAACCCAGAGATTTTTTGGCCGGAGCAAATCACTTCGCTTTTCAAGGGCAACGTGAAGGGGGCCAATGACCGCGTTGCGATTCGGATATATCGTTGCGATATCTACCAGCCTGGAGCGAGCTGAAGCGGCGGCGCGCTATCGTGCGCCGTGAAAGCTTGCAGTATAGTTGAAGAGGTTTAAAATATGAAATCACTTTTTGCACTGTTCGCAATGCTCTCTTTCTCCTGTCTGGCTGCCGATGTTACAGGCAACTGGAAAGGCAGTTCTGAGAGCCAAAACGGCACCATTGAAAGAACGTTTTCGTTCAAGGTGGATGGCACTAAATTGACTGGTGAAACAGTCAGCTCTTTTGCCGGCAAGTCCACAATCACTGACGGCAAAGTGGATGGCGACAAGGTGTCGTTCACGATCAACGTCAAGATTCAGGACAACGAAATGGTGGTCACCTATAACGGCGTGGTTAGTGGCGACACCATCAAGTTTGTCGCGACTATTGCTGGTAACGATCAGAGAATGGATTGGAATGTGAAGCGCGTAAAATGATTAACCGTCGCGAGTTTTCCTTCCTCTTAAGTGGTTCAACACTGATGGCGCAGGCACCTGCTGCGGCACCAGAACTGGACTGGCATGATGCTAAAAAGTTTACCGTCGAAGGGCTTGGCTTCAAGGATTTGAAGTCGCCCTACGACCGGTTGCCTGCCCGCGCGGAAAATGTGGTGCGGAAGGCCGTTTGGGATTTGAGCCGCGATTCGTCTGGCGTGGCAGTTCGCTTCGTTGCTAATACGAAGACGATTCACGCGCGCTGGTCGATAACGAATAAGAATCTGGCGGCTTCCAACATGACCGCGGTTTCCCAAAGCGGGCTTGATCTTTATGCGAAGTCCGATACCGGTCAGTGGCGCTGGCTGGGGATTGGGATTCCTTCCAAGTTTCCGGAAAACTCGGGCTCGCTTGCCAACGGAATTCCTGCCGGGCAACGGGAATATATGTTGTACCTGCCACTTCGTAACGGCGTGACGTCTCTGGAAATTGGCGTGTCAAAGGGGAGCACAATCGGAGCGGGACCGTCACGGCCAGCAACATCGAAACCCATTGTATTTTGGGGAACTTCGATCACGCACGGTATCGCTGCTTCGCGCGCCGGAATGACGCATGTGGCTGTGCTTGGCCGCTTGTTTAATCGTGAAGTGATCAACCTCGGTTTCTCTGGCAACGGAAAGATGGAGCCGGAGGTAACGAAGTTTGTGGCGGAGTTGGATCCGGCTGTTTTCGTGCTGGATTGCCTTCCAAACATGAATGCGAAAGAGGTGGAAGAGCGGGCTGAGGTTTGTGTGAAAACGCTTCGTGCGGCGCATCCAAAGACTCCGATTCTGCTGGTGGAAGATCGCAATTTTGCCAATGTATTTCTAAATCCGGCACGACGCGAGGGGCATGAGAAAAACCATGCGGCGCTACGTGCAGCCTACATGAAACTACAGCACGACAAAGTGCCGGGGCTGCTTTATCTGAAAGCTGAGGCGCTGCTGGGCAACGATGGTGAGGCAACAATCGACGGCTCTCATCCTACCGATTTGGGCTTCCAACGGCAGGCTGCGGCGTTTCAAAAAGTGCTGAAGAAGGTTCTGAAATAGCGGCTTAGAAGCGCAAAGGGCCCGGCGGCAGTCCGCCAAATACTGAAGGAACACGAAAGCCTCTCGCCGACGGCGCTACGTTCAGCGCGTGTTCTTTAAAAGTAGAACTTGCCAACCAGTTGTACTTGGCGTTCACTCTGTGAACTTCTGATTTGTCCAAACGTCGGCGCGGTGATCACCATCGACGCCGGCGCCTGGAATATCGGCGTGTTGGTTGCATTGAACGCTGCCAGCCGTAGTTGGAAATAGCTGTGTTCGGTAACCCGGAACTGTTTGTTCAACGATAGATCGATCCGCTTCATTCCTGGCCCTCTCACAATTCCCACTCCTGAATTTCCGAACGTGCGCGCTGCGGGCACCGAGTAAATACTGGCGTCGAGGTAGGGCTGGTTTGGGCCGATCAGATGCGGGTCTTTTGGTGCCACACCGTTGACGTTCGCGCGCACTGCACGTGCCCCGGTACCAGAAGGATCGCCGCTCACTTTCACGGTTAACGGGAAGCCGGAATGGGCGCTGAAGATGCCACCCAATTGCCAGCCTCCGAATGCCGCATCCATTGTACGGTTCATGGTGCGGCCATACATGCGGCCTTTGCCAAATGGCATGGAATAGACAAACGAACCGGTGAGGTTATGTTTGTTGTCGAAGAATGTGGGAGCCCATTCGGCGCGTTTGTTGTACACGTTCTGTGTGTAAGGTCCGGTGCCTGCAGCCTGACCGGGTGAACCGTAATAGCCTTGAGCGTCGGTCATGCCTTTGGAATAAGTGTAGCCAACCTGATATTCCAGGCCGAGTGCAAAGCGTTTGCGCAAGTGCGATTGCAGCGCGTGGTACTTCATATTGCCGTCCGAGGCAGTTCCTGAGACTTGAGTGATTTGCTTCAATAATGCCGGATTACCTGCCAGATAGGGGCCAGGAACAACAACTCCATTCACGATCTGTTTTTGCAAATAGGGCATGGGAACCATCAGGTGCGTGCCGTGCTGGCCAACGTACCAGAGCGTGAGCACGTTGCTTTTGGGCAGTTGATATTCGGTAGCAAAGCTCCATTGTTGTGAAATTGCCGGACGTACAAACGGGTCCCACAAGCGCAATGTCGCGCCGCTGAACGGGTCTTTCGGATTGAGGCCGGCCAATCCATCAACCAGGCGCGTTGGCGGAAGGCGGTAGTCCGGCGTGTTGTAAAGAGCCTGATATTCGGAATTAAATGGAGGATTGAGGGTAAGGCGGAGGTTCGTACCGGTTCCTTCCAGATACGACGAAATTGTATAGGCGCCGCGAATCACCATGCGCTTCTTCATTAGCTTTGGCGTGTAAGCAAAGCCCATACGTGGCTGGAAATCCTTCTTGAACGGTTCGTATAAAGCGCGGCTATTGCCGTCTTTGCCTGCCAGCAGAATCTTGCCCGTAACCAGATCGAAATTCGATTGACGGTCTGCCACTTCAACCCATGGTGAATGGTACTCCCAACGCAGCCCTAGGTTCAAAGTAAGGCTATCGCTGACACGCCAATCATCCTGCACATACAAGCCAAACACAGTAGAACGATGACCCCATGTGCCGGTGCTGACGCCACGTCCCAGATCGGTTGGCAGACCAAGCACGAAGTCCGCTTCGCCCACTAAAGTCCCGGTTGGATTGGTGGCATTCGCCGCCGTGAAACGACCGGAAAAGTTGAGGTAGCCATTGCGTCCGTTATTGCCGGCATAGAACGTATTCACTTGTTGCCGCATCATCTGGCCTCCGGTTTTGATCATGTGGCGGCCAAGAATCATGGTGATGTTGTCGGCTGTGTGGTAGACGTTGCTGGTGAAAAGTTGGGCAATGCCGTCGTTGATATTTCCAATCTGGCTGACGTATGCGAAGCCACGCAATGCAAGCAAGCCTGGCCCGGAATTGTTCATGCCTAGCGCTTGGGCGTAGTCGCCGAGGCCATTATCCGTTGTGCCGTTGGTCAGATTATTGTGGTTCATGCCGGTGCGCAGTTCGTTTACTAAGCGCGGGCCGAAGGTTTTCGTCCAGTTGATGACGCCGTGCTTCACTGGTGCCGTACGAAACGAGGGAAAGGCGAGCAGATACGAATTGTAGCCCTGGCTATGTTGCTCGCCCATTGAAAAGCGACTGGTCATGTAGTCGCTTTCGGTGGGCTTCCAATCTACTTTGATATCGCCTTGATCAGAACTCACGGCGCTGTGCGTGGTGTAGCGTAAATTGTCGATCAACGATTCGGATGTTTGCCGTG
>JBBRJC010000184.1:0-7189 GCA_038220135.1 Bryobacterales bacterium
GTAAGCAAAGATACTGTTTTTTCTTCCTACGGGATCCCTGTAGTCTGGTAACCGAATTCGAAACTTTTTAAGGCTGCAATCTGTTCGCAGATCTTATAGAAATCCATCCTTAGCAGCTCGTGGTTAAAGTCAGGTCACCGAGGAATCCCGATCTCAAGACCCGAAACGGGGATACCTAAACCTTCAAACAAGCCGCAGGGATGCGTTGTAAGGCCTCTGAGGTCCTGACTATTTTGCGGTCGCAGCCCAGGCCCGGAACGAGTGACTTTAACCACGGGCTGAATAGGGGCGGGCCGGTTGATGGCTAAGACAAAGATTGACGTTTCGCGCGCCACCGCATGTTGCGATCAACATCAGTTCAGTTGCCGGTGGTAATGCAGGTCAATTACCCGACAGCTTCCTCAATAGAGGCAAATAGGCATCAGCCATGAAGTGATCTGTCGCAACCTGGAATGAGTCTTGCTTCAGTTTTCGAATAGCCTCTTCTTCATTCTTTCCTTGAAGCAAATTCCCGAGCGCGCCGAGATCTAAGGGGTTCACCAGAAACCGTCGCAGCAGATCCGTTGCCTCCTCAACTGCGGAAGGTTGGGTATGCGCCAGGTTGGACTGATCAAATAATATCTCCGTACCCCAATGCCTGAAACCAGGAGTAAACGGTGGAACCCTCGGAACGATGTCGCGGTCATTTACGTGACGGAATAGAACCGATCCGAGGAGGTTGGCACACGCCTTAGAGCACACGGAATCTCCGAATCTTGGTTGTCCAAAAGTGTAGATTCCCCGTATGCCAATTCTCGGGCTTTCAAACGTCGCCCGTGCTGCACAAGCAACTGCTAGAGCCCCGCCCAGGCTATGTCCAGTGATCCAGACCCGTTGGTTCTTTCTCGCGTCCAAGTGCGGACGAATTTGTTTCCAAACCGATAACAATCCTTCATTGAATCCTTTATGGACGAGGCCAGGAATAATGGAGTCTCTTACTGGTGTACTCTGGAAATCAATTAACCAGTCGCCAACGTTCATGTCGGTGCCTCGAAAACTAACCAGGATCACCTTATCTGTTTTAGCGACGAATCCTTCTATCTGGCCTTTATGGAGACGGCCAGACTGTGCCTGGAATGGAAAACATTCATTGAAGCAGGCCATTTTCGCCCACTCCTGCATTCCAAGAGGATGGCCAGCCTCCGGGCTGCCATATGCCGCCTGCGACGCCTCTCCAAGAAAAAGAGCGTTGCGCTTCGAGTAGCCTTCGGCTTGCTCATCGAAGTCAGCTACCTTCATAATGTATTGGTTGAGTAACAACGTTTCCTCCAGATTCTGAGCCCTATTGTACGGCAAGAGGTTCTCTTTTTCAAAAGTATTTGATCTTTTTAGACTTTAATACTTGGCCGCCGAGCCGGAGGTTTCACGTGGCGGCAAATCCCGCAAAGCAACACGCGGAGGAAATTTCGAACACCAGGACCGCTTGTGTTGTGTTGGCCGGTCGAATGTCATCTTCGTGCACTCGTTTCATTCTTCATTTGGTTGCGCGTTAACGCCATTTTTCCAGTATCGAGATCGGACAATGTCCCCTTTCTACAGTAAGTGGAAGTGCACCTCAATCCAAGCACTCATCGGGGTTGTGCGGTAATTCTTGACGCCCGCCTGCCCGCTCATCCAACCCCATGCCGAAGGAGTACTTGTGGCTCCCGCACTTTGCCCGCCTCACTAACCACAGCCTTTATCCATCACCGAGCCTCTTCGGCGAAATCCGGTTCCACTTTGTAAACCAAAACCGGATTGCCAGGCTGGCCAGCACCACCCTCTCCCAGATAGCCTTGCCAAACGCCTCATTTTGATGTTTCGTGAACTTAACCATCAGGCGAGATTCTCGCATTCCCGGCCAGGAGGCGGCAACTTGGCCCGACTTCAGTCCTTCATTTTAAGGCGACCATTTGCACGGAATAGATTCTTGAAAATACCGGCAGACGGGACAAGCTCTAAGTAGAGCTTGTCCCATTGCTAAAATTCGCCAATAAACACAGGGGTCAATGCAATTTCCGATTCAATCATAGATGGCCGTATTGCCCACAAATGGCCCGAACGCCTCATTTTGATGTTTCGTGAACTTAAACCATCAGGCGAGATTCTCGCATTCCAGGCCAGGAGGCGGCAACTTGGCCCGACTGAAGTGCTTCATTTTAAAGCGACCATTTTGCACGGAATAGTTTCTTGAAAATACCTGCAATGGGACAAGCTCTAAGTAGCTTTTCCTGACAAACCGTCATTGGGTCTGTCTCGGGCTGGCACTATCGAGTTGTTAAATGTTAAACCTGAATTCCGATGTTACTCTGTGAGTTCGCACCAAGGGTATTTCTTTAAATGCCTGGGCGAAGAGCGTCGGCAAGAGTGCCGACGCGGCAAACACGAGTGTCCGCGCCACAATCAAGTTGTTAAGTGGTGTCGACTTTAGAGCAGGTGGAAATGCACCTCAATCCAAGCACTCATCGGGGCCGCGCGGCAATCCTTTACGCCCGCCTTAAATCGCCATTTTTCCACCGCCTCCAGTGCCCGTTCATCCAACCCCATGCCGAGGCTACGAGTTACTTGCGGCTCCCGCACTTTGCCCGTCTCACTAACCACAGCCTTGATCATGACCGAGCCTTGCACGTGCGCCCTTCGAGCCTCTTCGGTGAACTCCGGTTCCACTTTATAAACCAGCACCGGATTACTAGGCTGGCCGCAGTTTCCGGCACGCACATTGATGCCGGGGCCAGATTGTGGGCCAATTCCCTTTGTGCCGTTGCCGGGTCCAACCGGGCCAGCACCACCATCTCCCAGATAGCCTTGCTTTCCATTGCCGTTCGATGGGGGACCAGGCGGAGCCCAGGGCGAGCCGAGTTGCGCGAACTTCGGTAGTGTTGGGTCGATCTCGAATTTGATATCCACCGCAGGTTCAATCATTAGCGCCGAAGTCTCCTGTGGGCGCAGCTTCGGCGGAAGCAACGGGCGTGGTGCAATTTTCGGCAGACTTCCCTGACTGACAGGTGTCAACTCATGCGGCCCGCCGCCACCGCCAGCGCAGGCCAGAATCGGCGGTGGCAGAGTGACCGGATGGAAGATGAGGGGTTCGAGCCGGGGGACGTGTGCGGCGGGGGCGGTGGAGATGGGGATCAGCAGGAGCGCGATCACTGTTGCGTGCAGAGCGATGGAAATGACTTGGGGACGCTTCATGACAATATTGCAATGCACGGATATTGCCAAATATTGTTTTCAGTAGTTTCGGCTGTTTCAAGGTGTGCGGACGCAGCCACAGTTGTGCCGCCAAAGATGCAAACGCAAAAAGGGCGCCCTGTTTTCAGAACGCCCTTTTTCACTATTAAATTCGCGATTAAGCCGTTGGTGGTTTTTCCACGATCTGGAACTTCTTCTCGTCGAAATAGAGCACCTTGCCACGGCGGTACGATTCCACCGCCATCGTAATTGTGACCTGAGCGCGCGCGGCGATTTCTACGTTGAGCGTGGGCTTTTCCCGGGTGCGGATGCACTTCAGGAAATTATCCACGTGACGTTCCATGGCGCTGTAATTCTCCACCGGAATCTTCACATCTTCCTTGCCAAACTTGTACGATTCCTTGATATTGCGCCGGGAATTTTCACGACCCACCATTTCCGGCTTCACTGTGATGTACGGTGCAAAGCCTTCAAAACGGCCATGTTCTACCATGATTAATGTGCCTTCGTGCCCGCGAATCAGGCCGGGGATATGCTGCGAATTCGCCATTGACGAACTCAACACCAGCGAGTGCCCCTTTGCGTAATCGGCCATGAAGTGGAACGTATCCGGCACTTCGCGATCCTTAAACGCATAGATTCCGCCGCCAGCCATCACCTTATGAGGATATTGCGGCTCACTCCAGCAAATATTCATTGGGGCCACAACGTGGAAAAACAGATCGGTGGCAATGCCGCCCGAGTAATCCCAATACTTGCGGAAGCGGAAGAAACGGTCAGCGTCGTAGCTGCGCTTGGAAGCGCTGCCCAGCCACATTTTCCAATCAAGATAGTCTTCGCCCTTTCCATCGGGGCCGGCCGCTTTGTCGATCGTGTAATTCCATTCGCCTTCAATTGAATTGCGATGGTAAGACCCCTGGCTGAGCAGCATATCGCCGATCATGCCATCGGCAATCGCTTTCTTCGCTTTATGCCATTGGTCGGCTGAAGTGGTTTGGGAGCCGACCTGCATTACACGCTTGGTTTCTTTCACGGTGTCCACCAGGCGCTTTACTTCAGCGACTGTGTGGCACATCGGCTTTTCGCAATATACGTCCTTGCCGGAATCCATTGCAGCTAGCGCGATTGGGGCGTGCCAATGGTCTGGGGTGGCGACAATTACTGCATCCACATCTTTACGCGCGATCACTTCGCGCCAGTCAAGATACCCTTCCGCCTTGTAGCGATCTGCGGCTTTCTTCTTGCGCTTTTCGTAGACGTCGCAAACGGCAACGATTTGGCAATTGTTGTCGCGCTTGCCTGCGTTTTCAAACTCGCTGGCAACATAGTAACCACGTCCGCCGACACCGATTACGGCAACGTTGATCTTGTCATTAGCTCCAAGAACACGGCCGCTGCCTTTGCTCGAGCTTGTTTTTGCTGCGAAAGCGCTGGTGGTGGCAGTAAGTGCCGTAGCGCTTTTGATGAAATCTCTACGATCCATATTTGAAAGGACCTCCTGGGTGGCGCGGCGTGAAAAACCCCACCGGCGCGTAAAACTGGGCGCAGTTCAGTATTGAACCCGCTCACAGGTAGTTTACTTCAGAAGCAGTGAACTATGCTTGGTTAACGTTCACGAAACTTGAATTTTAGTCGCCGCGGTTGCCAAAAGAGCTTTCCAGAGGTGCTTGTTGCGAGCGCAATGGACGGCCACGACGGCCGGGCCAATCAAGGCGCATATCGCCGGAAACTTCATCCAGCATTTCCAGCGTCGCGACCTTCGATTCCATTGCAAATGCTGTAAGCAACAGGTTGTCGCATATACCATTGATAACGCGCGGAATGCCTTGCGAACGTACATGGATTTCCGACAGTAACGCCGCATTGAAGACCAGTTGATTCTCCAAGCCGGCCTTACTCATACGCGATTCGATGTATTCAATCGTGTCAGCTTCGCCAAATGGCTGCAGGGTGGTTCGCAACACAATTCTCTGTTTGAGTTGGCGCAGATTCGGCGAATCAAGTTTGCGATCAAATTCCGGTTGACCTGCCAGCACGATCTGCAACAGCTTTCCATTCCGGTTTTCGAGATTTCCCAATAAGCGAATCTCTTCCAAAACGTCCCATTCCAGGTTATGCGCTTCGTCCACAATCAGGACAGTAGTTCGCCCTTCGTTCGTCTGCGCAATCAATAGATTATTAAGCGCAAACAGCACTTCAGTCTTCGACAAACGCTGGCAGGGCAAATTGAAATCATACGCCACCATTTCAAAGAACTGATCGGATGTAATTCGCGAATTGAACAGGAAGCCAAACTCAATGTACTGGCTCTCCAAATATTCACGTAAGCACTCAAGCAGCGTAGTCTTTCCGGTTCCAACTTCACCCGTGAGGACAATAAAGCCCTTACGGCTTTGAACGCCGTAAATCAAGTTCGCAAGCGCTTCTTCGTGCTGCGCGCTGCGATAGAGAAATTGCGGGTCTGGGCTCAGACTGAATGGGTTTTCAACAAAACCAAAAAAGGCTTTATACATAAAAAATGGCTCTTTGAGGCCTATAGCTAACTACAACAGTATTCATTACTACTTAAGTGATATTACCACGCAAACCAAAGGTTTTGAAGGATCGCTGCGATTCTTCAGGAGGAGCCATGCTCAACTTAGGCCCTCTGCTGCTCTGATTCCTTATCGGCTCAGATTGTGACTTCACTAGCGAGTAGACCTAAATTATTCAAATAGCTGAAACTTCACCCAACCTGCCAGCGTTGCAGGCTGTCCATTTTGATGCACGATTCGCCGCGTCTTCGGAAACGGCAAACCGCTGGCGATTGCTTTTTGATAGAAAGGTACTAATCGCAACAACTTGCGATATTCTACTGACTCCGTATTCCCAAAAGCCGATTTGGACAAGAATCCACCACCCCATCCGAGAGGCATCAGGCATTCGCCCGCTTTCTGGTCTAGAGTTTCCAACTCGGTCTTCAACCGGCCCACGCTTTGGGCCAATTGTTGCAAGCCGGCCCGCTCTGCAAAAGTCTGCTCAGCACCCAGCAATTGGCGGGCGAATGAATTGGCGCCAGCAGCCATGGTCTGCCAGGTGGCTGGTTCCTTCCAGCGCAACATTTTCAACACTGCCGGATCGCTCAACCGTTCCACATGGCCGCCGCAGGTACCCTCGAAAGTTGTTCCCGGGGAAGCCATTTCAGCAAAAACGGGGGCCTGTTTCCAACCCACGCTAAACTTGCCCGAGCGTTCTTCCAGCTTGGCGGTTTTAACCAGATAAATTTTGAAGCCAGGGCGCGCTGCTGCACTGGAATCGCCAATCAGAATTGTGCGCATGCGGCTTTGCGACCCGGCGCCTGCCGTGCGATGTTCGGCATCGTCTGAAAGGCCACGAAACTGTGGACGATCGCCTGATAGCTGCGCTGTTGCCGCAGCCAGCATCGGCTCAGAAGAGTTGCTAAACACATAACCTGTACGCAAGCCGCCCTTTAGGGCACTTCCAGGAATGTAGGGGCCAGCAACGCCAGCATGAAACGTAGGAATGAACAGATCCAAACCGCGCGCCTGCTCCCACGCCTGTGCTGCGCTCTCATGTTCAAAGGCGATGCGGTGCGACGCGAAGTTTTGGGCAAAGCCGCCCCAACTGGCGAAATCAAGCTTTTCGGCGCGGCGCAACTGCGTCAGGTAGCTTTCCAGGCGCGGCCCTTTGGCCAGCAATCGGAAGATTTTGTTTTGATCCAGTACGCTGACCTGATCTTTGTAAACCATGTAGTCGATCGGCGATAGCTTTTCGCCGCCACCAACAAGTAAAGGGGTTAGGGTTGTGACGCGGTATTTCATGCGTTTGCCCTCCACGGTACGGCAACGCTGACGGCAAATCCGTTGCGATAAACGGGGTGTGCCGCGCCATCTGGTGCTACATCAGGCGCTGAGCCGACGGGCTCTGAAGCTGCTACTAAAACGGACCCTTCCACCACTAATGGTGCCTGTTTCTTCAG
>JBBRJC010000185.1:0-7187 GCA_038220135.1 Bryobacterales bacterium
CCAGGCTGACGGTGAGCGGGTTCTGATTTTGGCGGGGGGGCTTAAGGCGATTTAGATGAGCGAGCAGGAAGACTGGACCGGGAATTATTTCAACTACTTCACCGAGACTGAGGAGCACTTTCAAAAGGCGCGCGGCACCGGCCTCTTTCTAATGTCGTCGCTTGATTGGGCATTGGTGGAAACGTGGAAGAATGCTGGCGTTCCCCTTGAAGCCGTGCTGGTGGGCATTGATCTTGCATTTGAAAAGTGGCACGCGAAAAAGACCCAGAAAAGACAGTTGGTAAATTCGCTCACCTATTGTGTACAAGCTGTGATGGGTGAGGCGGAGCGTTTGGCCAACAACACGCCGCAGAATTCCAAGAAGGAAGTTGATGCTCCGTTCACGATTGAAGAACTGGGGGCCTATCTGGGCCGCAATGCGGACAAGGTGGCGGAGTTAGGCTACACCGATGCCGCTGCCAGTTTACGAGACATGCTGGGAAACGTGGTGGTGCATTATCAGGATCTGGAGGATCTAGAGCAGAGATTGACTGTGCTTGAAGAGCGCCTGGCTGGTGAAGTTCGTTCGCGGCAAACTGAACAAGCAATGCTGGATACGCGTAAAGAGATGGAAAATGCTTTGCGGCCGCACCGGGGAAAGATGACGGCCGCTCAATTAATGGTGTTAGAGAAGAATTTCATGGACAGGCGCGTGTTTGAGAACGCGCGACTGCCCAGACTAAGTCTTTTCTATCTGGTGTAACTTACTTAGTGAAGTTGGCGATTACGAATACGCCATTTTCAGTGCGTATCGCGCGCAGCTCTTTCCCGGAACTGGTTGGGAAGAATCTGTACTTCGCGGTGAGTGAGGCAGGCACTACTATGACCGTTGCATCCTGATTTGAACCGTCGGATGTGGCGGCGTCGAAGGGCAGGGTGTGCGTTATTGAAATTGTACCTGAGCCGTCAGTGTTGAGGGTGTAAGTTCCTGTACACGTTGTGTTTGCGTTCAATCCTGGCAGCTCGATGGTTTCATTGCACACGATATTCCCTTTGCCGTCGAGTGTCATTGTACCGAGGCCGGCCATTACCTGATTGGTGCCGATGCCGCCCTGTTCGCTGAAGACGTAAGTGCCTTTCAGGCTGTCCATGGTTGCGGTTTCACATAGTGCCACGGTGGCGGAGAATGCGAGTGTCGCGAAGAGAGTTAGTAGCTTCATTGTAGGCTTCCTTGTTATCGTTTATGTGACTTACTGAACTGTTGTATTCCTTAGTTCAGATATAAGAACACGGCAACCAGGAAAGATACTGCAAAGAGTAGGTGAAGATTGGGTTATGTAAGTAAAATGGAGCGGCTTCAGGAGTCGAATTTGTAGCCCAGGCCACGCAGAGTAAGCAGGTACTGCGGAAACTTGGGATTTTCTTCCAGCTTCTGGCGCAGCCACGCCATATGCACGTCTACGGTACGGGTTTCCGGTGTTGCGTCGTAACCCCAGACTTCTGACAGCAGTTGTTCCCGGGAAATAGTTTCGCCGCGATGTTCGATCAGGTACTTGAGCAGTTGATATTCACGCGCCGAAAGGGTTAGCGGCAGGCCGTCACGCAGCACTTCAGCACGGCGGAAATCAACGCGAACGGTTCCGAATTGATAGGCAGCAATTGCGGCATTGGCCGGAGGGGCAACTGCACGGCGAATGAGCGCTTCAATCCGTGCCAGCAGTTCCATCATGTCGAATGGCTTCGTCAGATAGTCATCAGCACCGATTTGCAGCCCCACCACCTTATCGACAACCTGGTTGCGGGCCGTGAGCATCAGAATCGGAGCTTGAACGCCGCTTTGTCGCAGTTTACGGCAAACATCGAACCCACTTTTCTTTGGCAGCATTACGTCAAGAATAATCAGGTCGTAAGGTTCCAGCAGGGCTTGTTCCAGACCCGCTTCGCCATCCTGGCGGGAATCGGTTGTGTAGCCTTCACTTTCCAGACGATCAGTTAGTGTAAGCACCAGACCCGGTTCGTCTTCTACCAGCAATATACGAAGTGCCATAAACTAGACGCCCTGCGCGGCGGGCAGTTTCAGCGTGAAGGTGCAGCCCTGGCCGATATTTGAGATCACTTCAACGCGACCGGAGTGTGCGTCCATAATGCGTTTCACCAGACTTAAGCCGAGCCCTGTTCCGTGGATTTGATCTTCAACCGCGCGGCGGCCACGGTAGAACGGTTCAAAAATATGGGGCAGGTCGGCCGATTCGATCCCAGGGCCGTGATCCTCAACACTGATTTCCAATTGTGGTCCCTTGGCTGATTCCACTTTGCGAGCCTTCAACGCGATGGGGCCACTTTGATGGGCATATTTGGCAGCATTGGTTAATAGATTCTGTATACAGTGTGCCAGTGAATTGGCGTCGGCCAAAACTTTTGGAAGATCATCCTGCAATTCCAGCTCAACCTGGCAGCCACTGTTGCGCAGCGTGGGCTCACAGGCGGACATGGCACGTTGCACGATGGTTTGAACGTCAACGGAGGTAAATTCAAATTTCGATCTACCTTTTTCCAGGCCGGCGAAACTCATAATTTGCTCTACCATGTCGGAAAGTCGGCGGCCTTCATTGCGGATCAATGAGCCGTAGCGGCGAACCTGCCCTTCACTGGCAACCAGTCCGTCGGCAAGATTATCACCAGCAGAACGAATGACGGCAAGCGGGGTGCGCAGTTCGTGTGAAACGCTGGCTACAAATTCCATTTGCAGATGTGCCAGTTGCTGGGCGCGCTGGGTGGTGGCGATGATCATTACGAGGGTGATGGCCATAAGAAGCAGAATGGCGAAGCTGATGCCAAGGTTGCGGTAACGGACAAAGCCAACGGCGCGTTCCAGTGAGCCTGATTTATGACGCGCGGAAATGGTCCAGCGTCCTCTCGGTTCGCCTTGTGGCGCATTACTTTGAATGCCCGTAGATCCTTGTGGGCCGGCTTTCGACTTTGCTGACTGGCGGGGCCGTGGCGGTCCGCCAGGAAATCCTCTGATGCCGCCGGGCCCCGGATTTACGCCGAATTGTTGGGCAAAGCGGACGGCCAGTTCGGGGCGTACTTCATACAAGCTTGCTGTAGCGTCGGAATGTCCAAAATCGCTGGCTTGGCCCGCAACGGAATCAAAAATTACGATCTTTGGATTGTTGCGGCGAGCGATGCGGATGAAGTAGTCGTTGCCAAAATGTTTCTTTGCCAGCTCCGGAAGGTAGGTGGAGCGTAAATACTCTGGGCTCATTTCGATAATGGTCCAGCCTTCCAACTTCGGGCGTGGACGATTCCCGTCGGGGTCGAGATTTTGGAGGTTGATTGTTAAGCGCGGGGCGATCAGCACAGCGGCATCATCGTTGAACCATTGAGCTGGGACGCGGCCCATATTGAATCCACGTTGTGGGCCGGGTTCACCGCCGGGCGTGCGCCACTCAGCTTTTTCGCGCATTTTTGCCAGCCATTCCGGCCACACTGCATCTTGCCATTGTTGTTGAATCTGATCGTAAACCTGCAGCGTTTCCGTTCCTCGCTCCCCGCCGCCGCTTCGATAAATGTTCTTCAGCAATGCCGAATGAGGATTGTTGATTTGCCAGCTTTCCAGGCGGACAGGCATTGCTTCCAGGCTATCTTCGTTGGGGCGAGTGGGCAATAGCGAAACGTACAGACGCGCGGTGTCGGTATTAAATTCCTGCGTGAAATGCGTGACGGAATCTTTGAGGTGCGTGTTCAGCCGTTCATGCTCGGACTCTGAAAGTTGGCCGATCCAGCGGTACTGTACGAAGGCAAGAACAGGCAGAAGAATGGCGAATGCTCCAACTAAAATTAGAGGTAGCCGGGACCGGTGCCACAGGAGTGCGGTAAGCAATTCTTTCATCTAGACTACGCAACGTGCGCAAGACGCGTACGTAACGTAGTATAGGCCCTAAATAGAAGTGCTTTCACGGTGGTCATGGAACAGCCCATGGCTTCGGCAATCTGCCAATAGTCCATTTCATCGTATTTGTGCATTAAAACCGCTGCTCTTTGGCGATCTGGAAGGGCCGCGACGGCTTGCTGAATTTCCTCCATATATTCGCGCTTCAGCAGTGAGGAGTGAACGCTGGGAGTGCGGTCGGCCATTTGGCGGCGGAAGCCGAGTAGAGTGACTGCGTCCAGACTTTCCTGCATCCGTTCATGGCGTTTATCGCGCAGCCAGTTGAGAGCGAGGTTGGTTGCGATGCGATAGAGCCAAGTGGTGAATTTTGCGGATGGTTTGTAGCTGGCGCGGGAACAATAGACGCGAAGGAAAACTTCCTGGGCTAATTCTTCAGCAACGGCGTGGTTGTGAACCATTCTATAGAGGAAATGCACGAGCGGGGTGCGATGTCTTTCGAGAAGAAATTCGAAGCATTCGATTTCTCCGTCTTTGACTCGCAACATCAGATCACTGTCGATTTGGATGGCCGGTGTCATTCATAAACCCTCTAGTCCATGAGACGACATTCAAGAAGACGCTGGCGTAAAAACTAAGAAAAAGTACTGTTAAGAGTGTTAAGGGTTTTGTGGGGAAATGTAAAAGAGAAAAGCCGCCCCAGTAGGGCGGCCTTTCGTGCGGACAGAAGCCTTCACCGACGGGAGATTAGGGCTTAGATACGTTCTCGGCCTGCAAGCCTTTAGGGCCAGTCTTGACCTCGAATTCAACTTCTAAACCTTCTTCGAGGGTCCGGTATCCACCCATCTGGATGGCACTGAAGTGTACAAACACATCCTCACCAGTAGACCGCTGAATGAAGCCATAGCCCTTCGCGGCATTAAACCATTTCACGACGCCTTTTTCTCTCACTACTTAAATCTCCTAAAAATACTCGAGCAGCCTGCGTAGGACTGTAGGAAGGGGCACGTTGGGCGGACCGATTCCTTGGTCTTGGCAGGTTTACAGCAATTTGAAAATTGCTTTTGCATTGTCGCAAATCTGAGGGGTGCGGGGCAAACGAAAAATTTCAGAGGGATGTGGAGGCGCCTGGGCGTGCTGTCCGGCCAGGGTGAGGAATATAATAAATCGATGCCAGGAGAATGGTTTGCGGACACAACGGCTGAAGCGCTGGAGGTTTACATTGATCTTCATCGGCGCATGTCGCCCAGCCAACGTCTAGCCCGGGTTTTTGAACTGGGCCAGTTTCAGCAATCGCTGCAAGTGCACAACGTCAGGACAAATTATCCTGAGGCGTCCGACCAAGAAGTGCACCTCCGCGTGGCTGCCCGCCGTCTTGGGCGTGATTTGATGATTAAGGCGTACGGCTGGGACCCGGATCTTCACCCGTGACCGAACTTGGCCCCGTCTTCGAGAAGTTGTTAGGGATTCTTGACCGGTTGGAGATTTCCTATCTGGTTGGCGGCTCGGTCGCAAGTGGAAGTTATGGCCTTCCTCGCCAAACCAACGACATCGACATTATTGCGGATTTTGGGTCGGCGGACTTGGATGAATTCTTCGAGCTCCTGGCCCATGAGTTTTACGTCGATCGTCTATCCGCGACGGATGCTATCCGGCAAAGGCGCCCCTTCAATGCGATCCACCTCATGGGCGCCTTCAAGTTCGATTTCTTTCCCGCGCATGCCGAAGGGTTTTCACAATCGGAATTGCGGCGCAAACGTTATATTGTTTCAGCGATGCCGGGTCTCCCGCACATTGAATTCGCCATTTCGAGTCCCGAGGACACGGTCCTTGCGAAACTAGTCTGGTTTCGTAAGGGAGGAGAGACATCTGATCGCCAATGGCACGATATACTTGGCGTTCTCCGAGTTCAGCAGGAAAGGCTGGAATGGGATTACTTACGCAAGTGGGCCTTGCAGTTGGCGATAGCCGACTTGCTTGAAAAAGCAATCAAAGACCTGCGGGAATGATGTGCTAAATCTTAAGTGGGAGACGCTTGGGCAGGAGGTTCGCGAGCAGCAGCGTGTACACTAAATCTAAATGCTGACTCGAGTCTACATCGACAACTTTATGTGCTTCGTCAATTTCGAATATAGGCCTGAACGAACCCAGCTTATTTTCGGAGGTAATGGCTCAGGCAAGTCTTCGTTTATGACCGCACTTCTGACCTTGCGCCAGTTTGCCATCTCAGGAATTAAGGCCGATCAGCTTTTCGTCACCAATTTGTGGACCCGCTGGTTGGATCAACCCAATCAAACATTTGAGCTGGAAGCACGCCTGGATGCACGAAAATATATCTACCGGCTTGTGGTGGAGAAGTGGGGTGATCAGGGTCAAGCGCGCGTAGTGTCTGAAACCGTTACATGTGATGCAAAACCGCTTTTTGAATTCAAAGAAGGCGACGTCTCTCTCTACAATGACAGGTCCGAAAAGCTTGTCAATTATCCCTTTGAGCGGAGCCGTTCAGCCCTCGAGACCATAGGCAATAGAAACGACAATCAGCTTCTTACTCGGTTCAAGACGTGGTTCGCTCGGGTACATTGCTTCAGAATCGATCCTTTTTCGATGACTCTTCGGGCTGAGCGAGAGGACCTCTACCCGAACCTTTACCTCTCAAACTTCGCGGCCTGGTATCGACATCTAATTCAGTCTGATCAAAAGACTAATGGCATTCTTTTTGAAAGCTTGCGTGCATCTTTGAACTCGTTCAGCACCCTTAATTTGGAGTTTGCCGGCGAATCCGCACGGGTCTTGGTCGCCGATTTTGATTCGGGTGCTGGAAAAAACATTCGATATGGTTTTAACGAACTTTCCGAAGGTCAGAGATGTCTAATTTGTCTTTACGCGATTTTGCATTTTCTTATCGCCAAGGGTCATACGGTAATTATTGACGAGCCAGACAATTTCATAGCTTTGCGCGAGATTCAACCCTGGCTTGCCGCAGTAGTTGATGCCGCTGAAGAAGGCTCTGGACAAATACTTCTGATTTCTCACCATCCTGAGATTATCAATCAACGGGGGCCGGAAAGTGGCGTGCAATTTATCAGGGAAGGAGTTGGTCCAGTCAGGATAAAGGAATTTATTGATGTCCATGAAAGCGGCCTGCCTCTGGCAGAATTAATAGCTAGAGGTTGGGAAAATGATTGACGCGTCCCTTGTCATCGTTCTTGCTGAGGACAAGAGTGCAGGAAAGATTCGTCCGTCAATATTTGAAAAAGCTGAAATGCACTGGTGATCGAATTCGTTTCATATTCTTGCCAGGCGGCAAACGTTGCGGTGA
>JBBRJC010000186.1:0-7144 GCA_038220135.1 Bryobacterales bacterium
GGTCCCATAATCTCGTTAGTGGCGTCGATCGTCAAGCTATTGTTTTGGATTCTTCGATTGAGAATATTGGTTACATCCAAAGTCCGGTTCCCGGAGCCATAGGTTGCCGACAAAATTCGCAACTGGTTTGTGTTCGAATTCATGCCGCCGAAGAAGCCGCCGCTGGATTGAGGAGCCGCGCCGCTCGGGATATTCAGAGTGCCGTCCTCTTCAACCGTCAAGTCAATGCTGCGGCCCAGCCACTGATAGGTCACCTTCAAGCTTTTCTGGGTTGCAACAATCGGATCGCCACCCATCGTCTGGTTATTGACCACAATGCTTACCGCATTGTTCACCATCTTTTGTTCGAGAAGGGCACGGACATCGTTAAACCTATTTTTCGCGCCATACTGCGCCGAAATAATCTTCAAAGCATTCCGCCCCGCGATGCGGTCGAAAATTCCAACTTGATCGCGGTTCGGAGCCGGCTGCTGCGGATTGGGCAAAGACAATAGGGCTTGTTCGGCCACCCTGGTTTCAAGCGTTTGCCCTTGCCACTGATAGGTAACCTTGAGTGCCTTTACTTTTCCCATTGATGGATCGACGCCCATGGTCGAGTTATTTACGGGGAGGCTTAGCTTATCATTTTGAATCCGCGAGTTGAGCATCGCCGTAACGTCGGATTGTTTTGATCCTTCGCCGTATTGGGCGGAAATAATGCGCAATTCGGAGTCGCGATTCTGGCGTGAGCGAACAATTCCACCCACCGTTTGCCGCGCGTTTCCCGGAACGCTGATCCACTCTCCATCTTGGGCAATCACATCATTCACCACTCCATCGAAGCTGTAACGGATGCGCAGCGATTTCACCACCCCAGGTGCTGGATCCCCTCCAAGCATTGCGGGATCTGCCTGCACGCGGAGCATCGAATTTTGAATACGGGACTGCACCATGGCGGTGACATCGCGTTGGTTGCGGCCTTCGCCATACGTGGCGCTTAGAACTTGCAACCCTGTTTGGGAGAAACAGAAGGAGGAAGTTAGGCAGAATGTCAAAAGCAGATAACGTAGCATTTGCATGATCCTATTTTCTCAAAATTTAGGGCAGCTGATGTGGCAGGTAAAAAACACAGACCTCCACAGGCTGGCACTTTACGAACTTCATTTCATTTCCCATCTGCGGCAAAATTGGTCTTGTTCTATCGGCGTTCATCGGATCTGGAAAAAGTATGGGCCGCCGATAAACGCTGATGAACGCGGATAGAACAATTGGGTTTCAATTTCTGGGATACTACACGAGCTTTTTTGCACGTACTCTTCTGATGGCAATACTGCTACAAATTCGCGCCAGGTAAAAAACACAGACCTCCACAGGCTGGCACTTTGCGGACTTCATTTCATTTCCCATCTGCGGCAAAATTGGTCTTGTTCTATCGACGTTCATCGGATCTGGAAAAAGTATGGGCCGCCGATAAACGCTGATGAACGCGGATAGAACAATTGGGTTTCAATTTCTGGGATACTACTCGAGCTTTTTTGCACTTACTCTTCTGATGGCAATACTGCTACAAATTCGCCAACCACCCGGAACTGGTCGGGTGAGAGCTCCCATGGGCTGAATTCCGGGTTCAACGGTTCAAGCCGGATTTTTTCGTGCTCCCATTCGTCTTCAGCCGTTTGCTTCTTTTCGCTGCGGTAAACCTTGATCGTAAAGCGCGTGGCTTCGTCGAATTCGCCGAATTTTTCGATCAATAACCGGCGCCCGGAACGGCTGCCTGTGACGGATTTCCGGAATACACACAAGCTGCCGTCAGCGATCAGCGGTTCCATCGATCGGCCACTGATTTGGGCGACAAACATGTCCGCGCTGGGTCGCATCGACGGGGGGATTTCGATCCAGTTACGGATTTCGTCGAGCCCCATCTGACGGCCCAATCCTCCCGCTGCTGCTTCGCACGAGGTTAACGGCAAGTGCGTTTTGTAGGCAACCACCGGCACCTGCACATGCTCTCGAAACAGTCTGCGAAGCCGGGATTCAAAATCGGCTACCTTCATCTGTTCGCGATCAGAAACCTGAAGCGTGTTGCTCCAGTTTTGTTCGAGATAGCGAAGCACTTGCTCCCCACCCATTTCCGCAGCCTTCGATTCCAGATCGTCTGCCAGCAACGAAAGCACATCGCTTTCCGATGGAGAAAATTCATTCCAATCGATGCGGAATTTCATGTACAGCTTGTTCGACGACGGATCAAGTAACAAAACCCCAACCGTTTCCGGACGTGCCCCAGGCAACTGAACGTCGACGAAAACCGCTTCGGCGCGTTTTAGTTCGAAAACCGTAGATGTGGTCAGTGAGGGCATTGGGGTATGAGGTACTTATCGGTTGTTAAAGTGGAGGGGAAGTTATTTCTTTTGCCCTACTTTTTTTGCCCAACCTCGGGGCCAAAGGGGTAATAGCCTTTGCGGGCGCGTACCTTGACATTACCTAAGGCCACTTGCACGTCGATGTGCCTGAACACTTTCTTTGAATCGGAACTGGCTGGTACATAGCGGATGATGTATTGCGTGGTCACCTCGCCTGTAAGATTTGCCACGGAGCCGAAAATGCCCTTGGCGATTGCTGCCGCATATCCGCCGGTGCCAACTTTCAAGGCATAGTTGCCTTCGTCAGACGGGGTGGACAGATAGCCGGAAACATCTTTATACAAGTTGTTCAAAGGGTATTCGACGCGGCCACCGGTTTCATCGGCCAGACGGGTGAGGTTCTTTTCCCCTTCGCTTGAAAAACCGAAGGCCGTGGTGGAAATGCCATAAATCGTTACCAGGTTGCGCTGCGCGATTTCAAGGACCTCTTCGAGGGATTTCTTCGAGGCATTGTCGTGGCCATCGCCGATGACTACAAGCACTCGTCGCGGCTCGAGCGGTTCGCCCTTGACCAGGCTGCGCGAGGTGCAGGCCATATAAATGGCGTCATACAAGGCTGCGCCGCCGCCAGGCTTGAGTTTGCCAATCTTTTCCACGATTTTGGCCGACTCAGATGTCGTATTCACAGCAAGTTCTGCCTCTTCTTTGTATGTGATCAAATAACCGGCAAAGTGCTTTTTCTTGTCTGTATCGGGGACCATTGTCACCACCAGTTCCTGGGCTGCTTCCTGGAACTTTTTCCAGTGCATGCTTGAAGAGCTGGAAAGGTCTAAAAGGAAGCCGACAACCACGGGTTGTTCGCGTTCTGGCGAGAAGTAGGTAATTTGTTGTTCTTTACCTTCTTCGAAGATCCGAAAATCCTTTTGCTGGAGGTTTGTCACAAACCGCCCCTTTTCGTCAGTCACAGTAACCGGGACGATGACTTCATTCACCGACACGCTGAGGGGTTGTGGCTGTTGGGCTGGTGGCTGTTGTGCTTTTACTATTTGTGCATTCACAAGTGGAACGAGCAGTAAGCTCGAAAGCAAAGCCATCGGAATCAATTTGCGCATAATTCGATTATCCCTGAACAAAAACGCCCGCGCCATACGGGCACGGGCGTTTGATTTCCAATTAGAGGGTTATTTGGTTACGTACGGCGTTTCAGAGTTGGCCGTTCGTCTTCGTCGGTCTTGCGTTTTTTCTCTTCATCATCATCAATCGTGCCCGTGCCGCTGCCGGGTGCTTTGCGCAGCTTTGGACGGTTGGTGTCCTTATCATCCACCTTGCGGCGGTTGAGAAGGGTGAAGAGACGGTTTTTAACGTCGTTGAACTCGGAGGTAGTAACGACGTACTCGGGCTTGGCTTCAAGATTTTCCTGAATATTTTTCTGGGCGTTCTTGATTCGATCGTCAGTCAGTGGATGAGAAGAGAAAACCTTGGCCATGGTGCCTGGTTTTTTCTTTTCGAGCGACTGCAGTTCTTCAAAGAAATCAACGAACCCGCCTGGATCGTATCCAGACTTGTAGAGATATTGCAGACCAAGCATATCGGCTTCTTCTTCAAAAGCACGAGAGAAGGTCAAAAAGCCCATTGGCACAAGGATGCTGGCACCCTGGCGGATACCGTAGCCTGCCCAGCCACCCATGAAGATGAGCGGAATGGTTGCCAGATTGGCGATTTGGCCGCGTGTAGCTTGCTTGGTACCGTGGCGGGCGGCGATGTGGGCAATTTCATGCGCCATGACACCGGCCAGTTCCGATTCGTTGCGGGTCTTCAGCAATAAACCGGTATTGACGAAGAAGAAGCCGCCGGGAAGTGCAAAGGCGTTCACATCTTCGCTATCGATTACTTTAATTGTTACCGGTACCTTAACGTCGGAATTGCGCACCAGATTCTGGCCGACGCGGTTGACGTATTCGGTAATGATTGGATCATCAACGAGCTTGGCTTGCCGTTCAATTTCCTGGGCATACTGCTTGCCCATGGCAATTTCCTTTTCGATCGAATACCAGTTCATGCCTTTACCGACATCTCTGTTTCCGATCTGCTCAGGATCCTTCTTCTTCTCTTTTTCCTTGGCCAAGCTTACGCTTGCGACCAAGGCGACCGATAGGGTGAGATTCAAAAAGCGTTTCATCGCGCACTCCCTCGTCAATCAGTATACGGCCAATGAGGCAAATTCAGAACCAGCAAATTGTGGCAAATTTCTGTCTTTGCATAGATTTAACGTATAGTAGCGGAGATGGGTTTCGAAGATCTTCCACTCTGGGTGCGCTACCGTGATCAATTTCCGGTCACCCAAAACCTGATTCACTTGAATCATGCCGCGGTTGCACCGCTTTCCAGGCCTGCCGCTGATGCCATGCGCTGGCTTGCAACTGATTGTGAACAATACGGTTCCTTTCATTATGATCAATGGATGAAGGTCTATGATGACCTGCGTGAGGTTACTGCCAAGTTGATCGGGGCCGAGGCTTCAGAAATTGCGATTGTCAAAAATACTTCTGAAGGTATTGCCACTGTTGCCTTAGGACTGGACTGGAAGCCGGGGGACCGGGTGGTGCTGTTTGAGGAAGAGTTTCCGGCGAACCAGTATCCGTGGCAGCGGCTGGAATCAAAGGGTGTGGTAATTGAATGGCTGCGGGCGGACGATCCGCTGGAAAAACTGGACCGTGTGGCGCGTGGGGCGAAGCTTGTGGCCTTGAGCTATGTGCAATTTCTTACCGGGTTCAGGGCTGATTTGCTGGCGGTTGGGGAAATTTGCAAGCGGCATGGGTGTTTCTTTTTTGTGGACGCCATTCAAGGCCTTGGGGTGTTTCCGTTCGATGTTCGGGCGTGCCATATCGATGCGCTGGCGGCTGACGGGCATAAATGGTTGCTTGGGCCGGAGGGCTGCGGGGTGCTTTATGTTCGCCAGGACGTTCAGGATGACATTGAGCCGGTCGAGTTTGGCTGGACCAATGTGCAGAATTTTTCCGATTATGGCAGCCGTACCATGAAGTTGAGATCGGACGCCGGGCGGTATGAGCCGGGGACGCTCAATACGGTGGGGATTTATGGTTTGGAGGCGTCGATCCGGTTTCTGCTTCAGGTGGGCATTGAGCGGATTGGGGCTGCGGTTTTTGAGCGGGCGACGCAGATTTATGAGGGTGTCATCGAACGCGGTTATGAAGTGATGGCGCAACGTTCGGCTACTACAGGATCGGGGATTGTGTGTTTCCGCAAGGAAGGGTTCGATTGCCGGGTGATTCATAAGACATTAAAGGATAAGAACATACTTACATCCCCAAGGGCTGGATGGGTACGTGCATCGCCTCATTTTTATGTCAGTCCCGATGATGTGGCCTTGATGTTGGAGAATCTGCCGTAGCGGGCGTGTGATGGGCTCGCGGCCTGTCGTGGGCGGGCTTTCAATATTCGATTGTCAAATACCTGCGCGACTCGGGTTGCATGGCGGCTCCATTTTGTGAGGGGAGCTTGCTCTGGATGGTCATGAAGTGTCTATGGTTTGTGCTTCGTTTCCAACGCCGGCGGCGAAGGCACGGGGTGCCATGTTGACCGGATATTGCTTGTTTTGGTGCTGTTGGCCGACGATTGCCACTATCAGATTGAGCAGGGCATAAAACATTTTGCCCATTTCGGTTTCTGGAGCGTCATTTATTTCAATACTGATTTGATCTTTATTGAGGGTAAGCGGCTCTCGACTGGCGACGATAATTGGCCGTTGCACGGTTGTGAATAGTTTGGGTCTGCGCTTATTCGAGTGCGGGAGAGGTACGCGCGTACCTTTATGCATTGTGTTGAGCTTTTTGATTAGCTTTTCTGTTGGCTGATCCGAGAACGAAAAGGCCAGCACTCGGTTTTCCAGAGCCATGCCGTTCAGCTCTATGGGACAGCCGGGTGAGTAGATGATGGGATTGAGTACCGGATCTATGAGATTTCGCAGCATCTCTACTGCCTTGTCGCGGGCTTTGCCGGTGATCACCAGAATTGGTGGCTTCTGATCGGGCAGGAATGCTTCAGCGAGCCAGATGGCGAGTTTGGCGGAAATTTCTGGGGAGGTTTGGAAGATCTGGTCGAAACAATCGGCGAGGGTCAGGGCAGTTTGCTCAGGG
This sequence comes from Bryobacterales bacterium, assembly GCA_038220135.1. Lineage (GTDB taxonomy): Bacteria > Acidobacteriota > Terriglobia > Bryobacterales > Bryobacteraceae > JANXSF01. The sequence continues at coordinate 6,497 of JBBRJC010000186.1, forward strand.
GTAGGGAGGCAGGTGTGGGTTTCAGAGCGTTCAAATTGGGTTTTGAATTTTTGGGTTTGCTGCCAGCGCTTTCCGGTGATGTTGATTCCCTGTTGGGCATCGGCGGTGAGGTCAATCTGGTAGGTTTTTGGCGATAGTTTTGCGATGCGGGTGTGGACGCGGGTCTTGATTTTCTGCTGGCGTGCCTGCTGATCTAAAGTGCGGATGACCCAGCCGAATTCGTATTGGTTGGGGTAGTGGCCAAGGCGCTTGCGGGATTCCGAGAATATCCATCCGAAGAAGTCTTCCGAGTAGAGCGGGATTGGGGTGGGGCAAGAGACGTAGGGCTGGTTGTCTTTCGATAGGAATAAGGGGAGAGCTTGGGCGAGTTTGAGCAGACGGGTGCGCAGGGGGATTTCACTGTTTGGTGTGGGGTGCACTGGGATTTCCTCCATACTTTCATTTTACGGGAGTGCTTCCTAATTTTCGGGCTTGAAACGGGGCTGGCGGGCCTTGGGGAGTGACGCTAAGCTCTTGAAATGCAGTGGTTTGCTGATTTTTGGTAATTATTACGCAGGTTTGGTGACCGGTATTTGGGTGGGGTCAGAAAACGGGGCGTTTTGGCTTCACCTTGTGCACCCTTGGGAATTGTAAAGTGGTTGGTGGGTG
>JBBRJC010000187.1:0-7096 GCA_038220135.1 Bryobacterales bacterium
CCATTGGCGTGGCCAATTACGAAGGCAAACAGGTCGGCCGCAGTGATGGGGGCAACCAGTTGCGGAGCATTTCCGGGACTGGATTCAAACTCAAATTCCGAAGCCCCTTTGGCAGAGATCAGACGCAATTTATGCTTGCCAGGTGAGACTCGATCCAAGCCAAATTGTCCGTCTTTCAGCAGACCCACTGCACGGCCATCCAGCGTTACGCGGCCTGAAGGCAAATCGGTAAAAAAACGGACGCTGAGCGTTTGCGGCTCCAGCACCAGATCGATTGCCAGAGGCACGCCTGCCGAGAGATTGACGGTGGAGGCACGCGGTTCGAATCCCGGAAGAAATGCCTGAATCTGGTGTTCGCCTTCGGTCAGTTCCAGAGTGCAATCGGAGGTACACTTCACTTCATTATTGATACGAATGGAAGCACCGATTGGCGTAGTACGCACCAGTAGAGATGCAGTGCCCAGAGGCTTGGTTTTTTTCTCTACTGGTTCGTCCTGGCGGGTAGAATAAATCCCCGCAGCCGCGATCAACACAGCCATGACGATTCCTACAATACGGGCATTCTTCCAATTAAATTTTGGTGGCGTGAAGTCGATTTGGGGTTCGGGCTGATTCACTGGCAAACTTCTTAGTGTAACCGTAAAAGGCGACAATCTGTTCCAATAGTAGATTGTAATATTTGCCATGAAGGTTGGAATAGACAGCACACCACTTACGGTCAGCAGCGGCGGGATTTCCCGATACACCGCAGAGCTGCAGCGGGCATTATGCAACGCTTACCCAGACGATGAATTCGTTTTCCTTTCCGATCAGAGCGAGTCTGGTTTGTCAGTGTTTGAACAGCGTTGGTGGCTGTACGGACTCCCCAAACGATTGCGACAGATGAAGGCTGATCTTTTCCATGGAACCGATTATTCGGTGCCTTATCTGCCCGTTTGCCCAACAGTTATGACGATTCATGACTTGTCCCCATGGCTGGACGCTGACTGGCACATCGGCGCGGACCGCATACGCAAACGCACGCCACGGCTAATACGCTTTGGGTTAACGACAATGGTGATTACCGATTGTGAAGCCATTCGTAAGGCTGTGATTGAACAATTTACGCTTGATCCGGAAACGGTTGTTGCCGTGCCGTTGGCCGCAGGAGAGCATTTCAAGCCGACGCCGGCGCCAGTTTCCGATCCTTATATTTTGTACGTCGGCACGCTTGAGCCTCGCAAGAATTTACCAATGTTGATTGAGGCGTGGCGAGAAGTGTCCCAGCATGTGCCGGTAAAGTTGATACTGGCGGGAAGGCGCCGGGAAGATTGCCCAAAGCTTCCTGAATATCCCGGCCTTGAGATTCGCGGAGAGGTGCCCGAAGCCGAGTTGCCAGCCCTGTACAGCAACGCACAGGCAGTTGTTTATCCGTCGCTGTATGAAGGTTTCGGATTGCCCGTTCTTGAAGCAATGGCCTGTGGCGCGCCTGTGCTGGCGTCACGCGACCCGGCACTGGTTGAGTTAAGCGCTGGAGCCGCACAGCATGTGGATGAAACCAATCGCAAGGCATGGGTTGTGGCAATGCACAGGCTCCTAACGCATCCGGTGGAGATGGCCGAAATGCGGGAGCGTGGATTGCGGCGCGCTCGGGAGTTTAGCTGGAAGCGCACGGCAGTGGAAACGGCCGCGGTTTATGCCGAAGCAATTGAGCGCTACGTGTTCAGGAGAAATTAGTGCGGGCTTTGTTAGTGTCGCCGGAAGCCCCCTATCCGGCAATTGGCGGAGGAGCGTTACGAACGGCTTCGCTGGTTGAGTATCTGGGGCGGCGTTTTGATTTGGATGTAATCGTGTTTGGGCAGCCGGAGCATTCCGATCCGGCGCGAGATTTTCCGGCCGGCTTGGTCCGCAGAATTTCCACAATTCCGTTGCGCCATCACCGGCGCAATCTGATTGCTAAGTTGTGGCGAAACGGATTGCGATTCTTGCGTGGTGCTCCGCCGCTGGTTGATCGCTTTAGCGGCTATGAACAGGAAATCGGCAAAGCACTGGATGGCCAGCAATATGATTTGGCGGTGCTGGAACACTTGTGGATCGCGCCTCTGTTGGAAATCGTCAGACCACATGCGCGGCGTACAGTTTTGAACTTGCACAATATTGAGTCAAACTTGTTCCGGACTTATGCCCAAGCCGATAGCTGGCCAGCGTCTGTGGCGCATAGCCGATGGGCGGAATCCTGCAAGCGGATCGAGGAGCATTTTCTGCCTCAGTTTGATGCTGTTCTAACTTGTTCCGATGACGATGCAGCAACCATCCGGCCTATGGCCAAGCGTGTATTTGTCTATCCCAATGCCGTCCCTTTGGTTGATTTGCCGGATGTCCCCAAGCTGGCTACGCTTGTGTTTTCCGGAAATCTGGAATATCCACCGAATCGGAGTGCCGTTGCCTGGTTCACTCGGGAAATCTGGCCATTATTATTGCGGGTGAAACCCGATATCACTTGGCGAATTGTAGGATTACACCCTGAAGCGGTGCGATTTTTAGTTTGCAATGAGCCGCAAATTCAACTGGTTGGCACCGTGGAACGTGCAGTGCCATCGATTGCGGCCAGTTCCATTGCGATTGTTCCGCTGCTGAGTGGAAGCGGCACGCGAATCAAGATACTCGAAGCCTGGGCGGCTGGAGTACCAGTGATTTCAACATCATTGGGGGCCCAAGGGCTACTTGGCCGCCACGGTGAACACATCCTAATTGCCGATACACCGGAAACTTTTAAAGATGCAGTGGTAAAACTACTCGATAATCCTGTGTTTGCTCTACAACTCGGACATGCTGGGCGTGTATTGTATGAATTAGAATACACTTGGCCGTCGGCATGGGAAAAACTAGATTTTACAGAATCGTTATCGGGAAAATAGCCCAGACTAAACACTAGACCCGGCCGGCGGACTATACTGGAAATACGCGTATGCGTTTTAGTGTGGACGCCCACGCCATAGGACGCCATCTGACGGGGAACGAAGCTTATGTTCGTAACCTGCTCCATGGGTTTGCGGCGTTAGACGACAACTCGGACTTTATCGCGTACGTATCGGTGCCGGGCGCTGAAGCATGGGTTCCATCCCGCTTTCAGACCCGGAAAGTTTCCGGCAATCCTTTTATCCGATTAGGTTTCGACCTGTCGCAAAAGCTTCGTCAGGATCGGCCCGATCTCGTACACGTACAATACACTGCACCCTTGGCCTGTCCGGTTCCGGTGGTGGTGAGTATTCATGACGTCAGTTTCCTGGAAAAGCCAGAATTTTTCACTCACGCCCGACGCTTGCAGTTACAACACACAGTTCGACGTACCGTTCAAAGTGCTGCGCGCGTCTTAACGCTGAGTGAGTTTTCCCGTCAGGGAATTGCCCGCGCCTATAAAATGGATCCAGCTCGAATAGCCGTCGTGCCCGCTGCCGTGTCGAACGCGTTTCTACCGATACCTCGACAGTCTGCCCGCGCGTTTGTTGAGGGTCGTTTCAAGGTTCCAGGACCCTTTATTTTGACGGTTGGCGATTTGCAGCCACGCAAGAATCAAATCGGCCTGATTGAAGCGTTTGAAGAATTGATTTGTGCTCACCCCGATTTGACTCATCATTTGATGCTGGTTGGCAAAGAAACCTGGTTTGCACCGCAAGTTCATCATGCGGCGCGGAAATCGCTGCTGCGTGACCGCATTCATTTTACAGATTATGTGAACGAAAAAGAGTTGCTGCAACTTTATAACGCCTGCGACATTTTTGTGTTTCCGTCTTTTTATGAAGGCTTCGGTTTGCCGATTCTAGAAGCGATGGCCTGTGGACGTGCCGTGGCTTGTTCCAGCAGTTCAGCAATGCCCGAAGTGGCCGATTCGGCTGGCTTATTGTTTGATCCTTCCAATACCGGCGAAATTGTCCGGGCGATGAAAGATTTACTGCTCAATAGCGAATTACGCCTTCGAATGGAACGATTGGGTTTGCAGAACGCATCACAATTCTCCTGGCAGCGTACAGCGCAGATGACGCTTGAGGTTTATCACGAAGTGGCCGGCACGGGTAAAGTAAAGTCCCGTAAAGCTGCTGTGGCCCGATCATGAAAACGATTCCAGTCCTGTTGGCTTTCGCACTCTCGGCAAGTGCTGCAACGCCACGATCAGAGCTGTTTCGCTATCAACTGAATTGGCCCAGCGGAATTAGTCTTGGCGAAGGTCAAATGAAGGCGATTGAAACTGAGGGCCGGTGGAAGTTGGAATTGACCTTGGAAGCCTCCATCCCGGGTTTTCAAATCATTGATCGCTTCAATTCCACGCTCAATGCCAGCCTTTGCTCCTTGGAATTTGAGCGTGACTTTGTACACGGTTCAAAAAAATCAAAAGAAAAGACTACCTTTGATCTGGCCGCGTCCACAGCCAAGCGGCAAACCGATGGTGGTGGTGGATCTTCAGAAATTTCCACCAGTGCATGCCCGCATGATGCTCTCGGCTTTCTGTTTTATGCGCGGCGCGAATTGATCGCCGGCCGTGTGCCACAATTGCAGCCAGTCTATGCTGGCGGGGCCTACCAACTGCGTATGGAGTTGCTGGGAACGCAGACCATCACCATTGGCGGGGCGGCAACACAAGCCGATTGCTACCGCATCAGCGCCAAAGGTTCAGCATCGAATGCCACATTTGAGGTACTCTTTGCCAAGGACGAATTTCGAACGCCGTTGCTGGTACGCGTGCCATTTGCCCTGGGCACTTTCACCATGGAGTTGATCCCCTGAAAATCGCGTTTTTTTCTCCAATGCCACCAACCAGGAGTGGCATCGCGGACTATTCGGCCGTATTGGTGGAGCACCTGCGCGAAGTCGCCGCAGTGGAAGTATTCACCGGCAAGCCCACCCGTTTTGAGCCATCTGACTATGACGCCCTGCTCTACCAGATAGGCAACAACCCGCATCACGAATTTGTGTACGAAATGGCGCTGGAACATCCAGGAACCGTGGTAATGCATGAATCGAATCTGCATCATTTGATCGCTGGATTGACGATCAAGCGCGACAACTGGGAAGCCTACATTGCCGAATGCCACTTCGATGGCGGACCGGAAGCATTGATCTTTGCCGAGCGCGTTCGCAAACTGGAAATCGGCCCGGATTATCTGGGCGTACCCATGCTGAAGCGTATTCTATCCCGGTCAAAGGCGGCCATTGTACATAGTCGGGCTGTGGAAGCGGATTTGCGGACCGTCGGTTTCAAAGGGCCAATTGGCCGCATTCCACATGGCGCCTGGCTGCCCGATAGTGATCGCATGACGTATCGCGAAAAGCTTGGGCTGGATGAGTTGACCCCGCTCATTGGTGTGTTCGGCTTCTTAAAGCCGTACAAGCGAATTGCCGAATCTCTGCGCGCGTTTCGACGGCTGGTGCGGGTGAACCCGGATGTGAAAATGATTTTGGTGGGTGAAGCGCATCCAGATTTCCCCCTATCCGGTCTGATTGCCGGCATGGGACTTGGGGAGAATGTGCGCATGCTGGGCTTCACCGCTCCGGAAGATTTCACCGGCTTCATTTCTGCGTGCGACATTGTTCTGAACCTGCGCTTTCCAACAGTGGGTGAAAGTTCCGGAACGCTGCTAAGGTCTCTAGGTTTAGGACAGGCTGTACTGGTGAGTAACGTCGGTAGCTTTGCTGAATTTCCGGATTCTATCTGCATGAAAGTGCCGGTTGATGCCACCGAAGAAGATACTATTTTTGAATATTTGAACTTGCTGGTTTCACGGCCGGAACTTGGCCGTACCATGGGCGAGCGTGCGCGGGAGTGGGTGGCGCGCGAATGTAATTGGAGTCTGGTGGCGCAGCGTTACGCCGATTTTACAAGCGCTGTTCGCAATGGTGTGGAGTGGGTGCAACCGGAAGAAATATTTCCCGCCGGTGACGCAGTGTCAGAAGAGGAAGCGGTGGCCGGGCATTTCGCAATAGCAAATGAACCAGAACCCGTACACCAGGTGGAGCCCGAATATATCCTCGGCTGGAGCAGTGCTTCCCGCGAATATGCAGATACGCACATTACGCGCTTAACCAAGACGCTGGACATCACACCCCCAGGAACTGCAGCCGACCGCATTCTTGAGATGGGTGCTTATTTGCAGATCACTCCGTCGCTCAAAACCAAGCTGGGCTATGGGGAAGTGCGTGGGTGTTATTACGGCCCCGCAGGCGAAGTGGATCACAAGAAAGTCACCAGTGATTCTGGCGATGTCTTCGAATGTGACGTGGATCTGTTTGATGCTGAGAAAGACCACTTTCCTTATCCTGATGAATATTTCGCCACCGTGCTTTGCGGCGAATTAATTGAGCATCTGCCATCGGATCCGATGCACATGATGAGCGAAATTAATCGCATCCTGAAGCCGGGCGGGCACTTTGTGGTAACTACACCGAACATAGGTTCAATGCGTGCGATTAAAGCGATTTTGGAAGGCTATCATCCTGGATTCTTTCCCGCTTATATTCGCCCGTCGAAGCCCGATGAAGAATTGGAGGCGCGCCATAATCGCGAGTATACGCCGCGGGAAATTCACCTGCTGTTGCTCGATGCCGGCTTCGATATGACGCTGCTTGATACCGGGCCATTTCTGGATGAACCACTCCCCGGTCATCTTTGGGTTGAGCATATGCTGGAGCGGTATCAGCTTTCGACCGCTTTGCGGGGCGACGGTATCTACGCCGTTGGCAAGAAGACTGGACCCATAAAACGGCGCTATCCCGCGTGGCTCTACGCAGGAGGCGAATAGATGGCTTGGCTTGGGCCTCAAAGCAGTATCGCGCGAGCCAATACCATTGAAGTTTCGCTGGAAGTACTTCCAGGATGGAAAACATTATTTCCCTCAACCACTGGTGTGGCGCTTGGTTCCCAGGCATTTGACCCAAAGACGGGCAATTTTCTATTTGAAGGCGATTGGCAGACGATTGCTGATGGACCCAATAGGCTGGCCATCGCAGTGCCCTCTGAAGATGGCCGCTATCAGTTTTGGATTTCGCTGGTGAGTCCGGATGAAGGCTGGGCATACGAACGCAATGCCCCGTTTTTATTAGTGAATGCCGAGGTTAAGTCGGG
>JBBRJC010000188.1:0-7087 GCA_038220135.1 Bryobacterales bacterium
TCTCCTGTAACCAGGTCCAACGTCCAGGCGGCATTTGCTGCGGCAAGCTGTGGAGATGAAATTCAGATTGAGGCGGGTTCGGTTATTCGCACCGGGGCTTCGGTAAGCCGCTTCGATATTGCCAGTGGAATTGGCACCATCACCTTTAATTACAACCACGATTTCGCAGTTGGGGAATACATGCGCGTTGTGGGTTTTGGTGGCTCGGGACAGGGCCTGAATTCCGTTTGGAAAGTATCGTCCAGCCCGGCACCAAACCAAGTGGTTGTTGACGTTGGAAATGCCGCCGCCGATGGCAGCTATTCTGGTTCAGATGTCACTGCTTACGTGAACAACTTCCTGTTTCCTTACGATCCTTTCAAGAAGGAGTGTTCTGCCGGCAATGAAATTACGATCACAAGTACAAAGAAGGATTGGCTGCCTGATGCCGATATGCGCATCACGCCCTCTTATAAGCCAATGATTCCAACCTTTCAGATGGTGGGCAATTCTGCAAACGATCCACTGTTTACCATAGATGATTCCGTCAAAGGGTTGAAACTGGTTGGTTTGGGTTTTCAAAAAGTAGGTGCGAATACACTGACGTTGTCTCGTATGATCGAAACTGGAAGGACGGTCCCCATGACGTCGGCGACCCAAATGCCGCAGCGGATCACGTTTGACCGAACCTTGTTCTATAACGATTTTGTGCCTGGAAATTCCTGGCGCCAGGTGATCAATCTTCGTGTAAACAACGTAAGTTTCCTCAATAACTTCATTGATAATTTCATGGCCATGCCGAGTGATGGCGAGACCTATATTTGGAATACCGCGACCTCAATTGGGCCATATAATGTTTCCAACAATTACACATGCTGCGCGATGGGTGTACCTTTCATGTTTGGCGGAAACGCTCCAGAATTTCCAACCTACGTTTCGTCAACGGGTGTTACAACGAAGATTCTGCCGTCGGACATGACGCTGGAACATAACACGTTTTAGACAAGTTTGAAGCACTATCCCACCTCTACAACATATGTGGGCGACACTTATCGTGGTGTTGTGAAAAACTGCAGTGAGTTGAAAGTTGGTTTGCGTGGAATCTTGCGATACAACATGTGCGAAAATTCGTTTTCCGGCGATGGATCGCAATGGTATGGTTTTCTTGTAACCAGCCGGGCCAATTCGTACTACGGAAGCGGTTCCTGCAGCCTGGATGCAGCCCGTACAACGGTTACTTGCCCAGGACTGAATGATACGCAGATGCGCGCCGGTGTTGTAATTGGCCTGGCAACTGGTTCTGCCACCTATCAAGGCCGCTACCAATGGCGCAATGTTGTGAATGCTGACAATTTCGGTAAAGTCTACACTGTGGATGCACCGTTCGATCAGATAGCGGCAGGCAGTTCTGTTGGGTTCGCATACGCTTTAACTCCCTGGTGGAACATCCAAACAACGAACATTTACGGAAACTATTTTAAGAATACGGCAACTCCGGTACAGGTTTTGGGCCAGGATGAAATTTATCCCAACACTTACACTTCGGATGTGACTTATCGCAATAATTTGGCCGTTTATACAAGTGACATGAAAGAAACATCCCCTTTGAGTTGGAACTATGCTCACATGTATGTCGCCAACGGTGGGCGTAACTTGAAATTCTTCAATAACACGGCATACAACAGCCCAGGTTTTGTAGTGCCTACCTATCCCAAGAGCCTGCGCCTTGAAACAAGCGGCGGTTATTACGGGACTACTGATCAATTGCAGTTCATTGCCAATGTGCAACCAAATTATTATGTTGGCGGCGGCAGTAATCTTGGTCAACAAATCACGGCAGGTGAGGCAACGCGGGCGAGCATCCAACAAAATACTTTTCCTGGAACAAGCTATATGACGCAGCCTTGTCTTGACGCGATGAACCAGGCGACTTCCACTTGTGCAAAGAACTGGATGACTGGAGTCTATTCGCCGATGTTTGTGAATGAGTCCGCTAACGACTTAAATATTGGTGCTGCATCACCCTACAAGAAAGATCCCGTGAGCGGCGCGAAGGTGGAAGTGGGTGCAAAGGTGGAAACCGTTGCGATCATTCGCTACCTTTCCGTCACCCGTGCCGACAGCAACACTGCACTGGTTTTCAGCTACAAAGTGCCTTCCTTCTGGGCGGCCCGTTCCTGCCAATTGGAGGTTAGCCTGAACAAGAATCTGATCACCGATCAGGGTGCCTATACGGTGGTGGATGCGCTTCGGCCGGACTTCTTCAAACGAGGTGATTCTGACAAATATAACCGTCACGCAACTCGTTCAACCGATGGCGTTACACGAACCTTTCAGGTGGGTGGAAGTGTATCGGAAACGGACGACACCGGAGTTACCCGTTCGGTGGCACTAAGCGCTGCAAGTCCCTATTATTACCGTCTGATGTGCGGTGGTGCAGTTGAACGAGGTCAGTTCTAAGGCCTTGCTCCAACGCTTTATACACCACGGAAAGGTGGTTAGTTTTGGCGTAAATTTTCAAGAAGAAATGCTTGCTTTCAAAACAATGCTCGTGTAGACTCAAATTTCATGCACACCGCTTCCAATCGCTACTGGGTCCGATTTTGGTACTCCACCTAAATTCGCGAGTGGTGTTGGCATTGAATGCAAACAAGTTTTTGAAAACTAACCCACTCGGAGAGAGTGGGTTTTTTATTTTTGACGTGAAAGGTTTTGCTCTTTAAGGAGCCTGGGAATTAAAGCAATGATCATCTCAATGAAGTTACATGCCACAAAGCCGGAGATTGCCGAGGTATGTGAGCGTGTTCGCGAACTCGGCTATAAGATTCATGCCATTGAAGGGGAGGAACGCGTGGTAATTGGCGTAGTAGGAGTAGGAGACGTAACCAACTGTCTCGAATCTCTCGAGGCGATGCCGCAAGTGGAAAAGGCTGTTCGTATCTCAGCCCCTTATAAATTTGTAAGCAAGGAATTCCGGAATACGAAGACCGTAATTCGCATCGATACACCGCGCGGACCAGTGGACATTGGTGGTGATGAATTCATCATGATGGCTGGCCCCTGTTCAGTGGAATCGGAAAAGCAGATCATGGATACGGCTGAAGAAGTGGCCAAGGGTGGTGCCCGCGTACTGCGTGGCGGCGCTTTCAAACCACGCACTTCGCCTTACGATTTCCAAGGCATGGAAGAAGAAGGTTTGAAGCTTCTAGCCAAGGCGCGGCAGCAAACAGGCCTGGCAATTGTCACCGAAGTGATGTCTGACCGGGACGTTACATTGGTTGCCGATTATGCTGATATCATGCAGGTTGGCGCACGAAACATGCAGAACTTTGCATTGCTGAAAACGCTTGGCAAATGCGGGCGTCCGGTGATGTTGAAGCGCGGATTGAGTGCCACAATTAAAGAACTGCTGATGTCTGCAGAATATATTGTTGCTCATGGCAATCCGAACGTAATGCTTTGTGAACGCGGGATCCGGACATTTGAAACCGTTACGCGGAACACTTGCGATATAGTTGCCGTTGCGGTGCTGCACGAGATGACCCACCTTCCTGTGATTCTTGACCCCAGCCACGCCACTGGTAAGCGTAGCCTGGTGCCTGCGCTGACGCGTGCAGGTGTTGCCATTGGTGCTGATGCGGTAATTCTTGAAGTGCATCCGTGCCCGAATAAAGCTGTTTCTGACGGAGCTCAATCCCTGGATTTTCCACAATATCATGCCATGATGAAGGACCTTGAACCCTATATTAAGTTGTGGAAGTTGTCGCGGCAATCGGCCATGGCTACGGTCTAAATTGTGAAGAACCGCTGGAAAGCCCGGGGTCTGATCCTTTTCGTAGTGGTCGCGGCATGCATTATGCTTGCCGCGGTTTTCTATTGGAGATTTCGCTCACCAGAATCCGTTGAGACTTTACTTCGCCGGCTTCCACAAAAGAATGCGGTTGTTGTTCAGCTTGATGTGAAGATGCTTCGCGCTGCAGGGTTGTTGGAGCTTGTTGCCAACTCTCCAGTAGTGGAGGAGGAAGATTACCGGCGGTTCGTCCATGAAACAACTTTTGATTACCGTTCCGATCTTGATTTGGCTTTGGTATCTTTCGAGGGCGAAGATATTTTGGCTTTGTTGAGTGGGCGTTTCGACCTATCTGCCTTGAAAAATTACGCATTAGTTCATGGTGGGAAGTGTCAAAACGGTGTTTGCAGCCTTCCGGCCTCGCGGCCCAATCGTTTTATTTCATTTGCTCCATTGCGTACGAATTTGATTGGCTGGGCCAACAGTACAGATGAAATTGCGGCATTACGCATGTTTCGATCTGCGGATGTGAATCAGCTTCCCCAAGTTCCGTCGGGGCCGGTCTGGGTTTCTGTTCCTTCCAGCATGTGGAAAAATAGTAGTACGCCATCGGGCACCAAATTATTTGCCAAAGCGCTGGAAGACGCTGACTATTCGATGTTTTCCATCAGTTTTGGCTTGAATGCAAAAGCGGAAGCAACTCTTCAGGCTTTTTGCAAAAACGATGCCGCAGCGCTTTCCCTACATAATCAATTGCAAGGCGTGACGGAAGTATTTCGCAAATATATGGAGCGGGCTGATCAGCATCCACAGCCGGGTGATTTGGGTTTGATCCTCACGCAAGGCATGTTTGAGAGAACTACCAACCGCGTTACGGGAAAGTGGCCGCTGGAGCGGGCATTTCTTGAAGCCTTGGCCGGCGGCCGGCTTTAGGCCATGGGGTTGAACCTGAGCGGGGGCGTTGTCTGCGCAGGAAACATTGTTTATGATATTTCCGTCCGCACGGTGGAAGAGATTCGCTGGAACGCCACTACCTGGGTTGAAACGATTGAACCGCATATTGGGGGAAATGCTGCGAATTCCTCGGTATGTCTGGCTAAATTGAAAGTTCCGGTTCGCATTCTCGGTGCGATCGGCCCCGATCCGTTTGGGCGATTTGTTCTCGACATTTTGCGCGAAACAGGCTGTGATACCGCCCGAGTTACCAAGGCCTCCTCTCAGACCGCAACCACCGTCGCACTTGTAAATAGCAAAGGTGACCGCAGTTTTCAACATATGCCTGGAGCCAGCCGCGAAGTGTTTCTGGCCCCCATTCCTTTCCATTCTGACTTAGTTGGTAAGCACACGCACTACCACTTAGCGAATGTGTTTGGTGTGCCCGGCCTGCGGCAACATGGTAGTGAAGGGTTGCGCCGGGCAAGGGCTGCCGGGCTGAGCACTTCCCTTGATACCGGTTGGGATGCCAAGGGCGAATGGATGAATGTGTTAGGCCCTTGCCTCGAGCATCTTGATCTGCTGTTCGTCAATGAAGATGAGGCGAGAATGCTCAGCGGATCTGATGATTTGGGCACGGCGGCTGATTTTTTCAAAGAACGCGGCGCAACGAACATTGTCATTAAATTGGGTGGTGACGGGTGCGCTGTGTTTGAGGAATCAGGCGAATTTCGTTCCCCTGCGTTTCCTGTCGAAGTGGTAGATACAACCGGGGCTGGTGACTGCTTTGCCGGCGGATTTCTGGCTGGTCTTTATAACGGTGAAGATTGGCGTGGCGCGGCGAAGTGGGGTAATGCTGCGGGGGCACTGAGTGTATCTAAGGTTGGTTCAACCGCTGGATTATTGGATAAACTGGCCTTTTTGCAGTTTTTAAGTGCGTGCTAATCATTTAGTGCCGTCTGTTCCCTAATTGGTGCTTTGTTTATCGACTATAGTGGGCTATATTTGAAGCCTTAGGCACTGCCATGAAACGAAATTGCGTGTACGCACTCCTCTTACTGGCTCCTGTCAGCGCTCTGGCTGTCGATTGGAAGCCGGTTAACTCTGACGAATTGGGTCTGAAGACTCCAAAGATAGACAAAAATGCTGATGCTGAGGCGATATTTTGGGATGTTCGCATTTATGACGTCCTGAAAGGCGACTACGCCGATCATTATGTGGATAACTATGTTCGCATCAAGGTATTCAATGACCGTGGTGTTAAATCCCAATCCACTGTGGATATCCCGTATACGAACGTCGTGAAGATGTCTATCAGCGATCTGCGTGCCCGAACAATCAAGCCTGATGGGTCGATTGTGGTGATGAAAAACGATGCGATCTTCGATAAAACTGACGCCAAAATTGGGAGACGAACGCATTTCAAAACTCGTTCGTTCACGTTGCCAGCGGTTGAGCCCGGCTCTATTGTTGAATACCAATGGAAAGAAACCTACAGTGAGACTCCATTCCGTCATGTGGAATTAAAGATGTATCGAGATATCCCCATCTGGCAGGTCACATATCTTGTTCGGCCGCTTGTCAGTGACCGCTTTCCGTTCAAGATGAGTTCCTACAATTTCAACTGCAGGCCCGCGCCTGGGAACCAATTCAAGTCCCGGAGCATTTTGCAAAAACCTTTGTGAACAATGTTCCCGCATGGCCTGACGAACCTGATTCGCCGCCGGAGCGGGAGCTTCGTCCCTGGGTGTTGATTTTCTACACAGACCAGGATCTTAGCAATCCGAAAAAATTCTGGACCAAGGCAGCCAGAGATATGGGCGACTCGTTCAAGAAAGAGCTCAAAATCTCAAGCGACATCAAGCGAATTACAGGTGAAGTGGTGAAGGGTGCCAGCACGGATGATGAGAAGCTCAAGAAAATAGCCAATTATTGCAGAACAAATATCCGGAACATTCGATACGATGCCAACGGCGTAACGGCTGAAGACAGATCGAAATTTAAGGTTAAAGACGGGCTCAATACCGGCGACACAATCAACAGTAAGATTGGCCGCCCATCAGACATCAACAAGTTGTTTGTCGCGATGGCTGCGGCTGCTGGGCTTGAGGCCCACGGTGTTCGAGCAGCAAGCTCCGATATGGTCTATTTTCGCAGTGATTTGATGGATGGGTATCTATTGCGTACGACACTAGCGGCCGCAAAGGTTGGCAAGGAATGGAAGTTTTTCGATGTCAGTAACCCCTACCTTCCATCCGGCATGGTGGATGCGGACCAGGAGGGCATGGTGGCTATTGTTTAACAGGATAAAGAGCCGGCGTTTACGCAAATACCGCTATCCAAGCCTGAACAAAACATGCTGTTTCGCAACGCGCAATTGCGATT
>JBBRJC010000189.1:0-7066 GCA_038220135.1 Bryobacterales bacterium
CACTACGACCTGAACGCCCAATGAGCTCCAGTCGATTTCTGCGGGATCTTTAATTGCAAAAACTTTGATCGGCTTGCCGTCGACGAGGACAACATCGCCTTCGATCTTGATCTCAGCCTTGATTGGGCCAAGAATTGAATCATATTTCAACAAGTGGGCCAGCGTTTTAACGTCCGTCAGGTCGTTTGCTGCTACAATTTCCACTTCCGGGTTGTTCAGGGCTGCCCGGACAACGTTCCGGCCGATGCGGCCGAAGCCGTAGATACCAACTTTAATTGCCATGACTTTTGAAAAGACTCCTGTTACTGATGGGGATCTCTTTTATTTTAGCGCAGCCGCTCAGCTTCCCACATATTTGGCGTAAAGACTCCGTGCCACCCCAACGTCGGTGGTCCCCTTCACAATCGCCCGCCCATCCTTGAAAATAGTCATTTCAAAGGGTGCTGGAAAGAACCGCAAGGCGAATTCG
Organism: Bryobacterales bacterium; assembly: GCA_038220135.1. Classification (GTDB taxonomy): domain Bacteria; phylum Acidobacteriota; class Terriglobia; order Bryobacterales; family Bryobacteraceae; genus JANXSF01. The sequence continues at coordinate 470 of JBBRJC010000189.1, forward strand.
TTCACTCTCACAGGAGCAATCAGCTTTAGGCGCTCCGCCAACTGCTCTAGCGAAACACCGCTCAGCTTTTCGTGAATCTGCACGGCGTTCCGTCCGCAAAGGCTGATTGGGGCACTGCGGCTACCGCTCAAGTATTCGAAAGACCGGCGGCCACAGGTGGGGCATTCCGGATCAGCTGGCGGCTGATCGATCTGACGCATCTGCCCTTTCCAAACGTCAACAGTCGTTATGCGCGCTGTCACTTCGCCGGTCACCAGGATTCGAATCGCATCACCAACCTGCAGCGCGGCAATGGTGGCGGTGATCGCCCCTAGCACTCCTTCCGTTTCGCATGTGGGCTGGGTGCCACTTGGTGGCTCGGGGTAAATGCAGCGCAGGCACGACGTTTTGCCGGGAACAACCGGCATCGTCAATCCATAGCTGCCCACGGCGGCGCCATATACCCAGGGGATCCCTTCACGAATGCAGAAATCGTTCACCAGATAGCGCGTTTCGAAATTATCGGTGCCGTCCAAAACGATATCGGCATCTTCCAGAAGCTCTTCAATATTGCGCGGTGCCAGATCGGTCACATGAGCATCCACCCGAATACTGGAATTGATACGTGTCACGGCGCGCCGGGCTGCTTCTGCTTTTGGCAATGCCTGTTCGGCATCTGCCTCTTCAAATAGTAGTTGCCGCTGCAGGTTACTGGCTTCCACATAGTCGCGATCAATGATCGTTATGTGTCCCACGCCAGCCCTGGCGAGTGCAGCTACATGAAAACTCCCCAATGCGCCGCAACCAACCACCACTGCGTGAGCGTCTATTAACCGTTGCTGTCCTTTTTCGCCGATTGGCGAAAATAGGATCTGTCTCGAGTATCGTTCACGGTCACGGAGGTCCACTAACACTGATGGTATCAACCATCACACCAGGGACGGTTGCGCTATCATTAAAGTCGGTGCTGGCCCGTTTCAGCAGGTTGCTGGCGATGATCGCGTTTTGTGCGGCGCGCCTTGTCTCACAGGCCCCCGAATATGACGGGTCGCGCATCTCTGCGATTCGTTTTTCTCCGGAAAATCAACCTGTTCCCCTCCCTGTTCTACTCCGCGCGGTTCGCCTTGAGCCCGGCTCAGTGCTGCGCCTCACCGATGTATCGGAAGCCATTCAGCGGATTTACAACATTGGCCGTTTTGTGGATGTTGAGGTGGATGCGCAGCGCGACTCGACCGGCGTGATCCTTGAATTCCGCACAACACCAACCTGGTTTGTGGGCCGGCTTTCCGTTGAAGGTGTGGCTGAGCCGCCCAATCAGACCCAACTTGCCACGGCTTCGCGCCTGGAAGTTGGCCAGGAATTTAACCAGGAATATTTGTTACAGTCGATCCAAAACATTGACAATGTGTTGCGCCGAAATGGCTTTCTCGACTCCAAAATTGATCCCAAGCTTACCTACGAACCGATTACGCAACAAGTGGACGTAAACTTTGTGATCATCCCTGGAAAACGGGCTTCGCTCACACCGCCCGAAGTATCAGGCGACCCAAAGCGCACCGTCGAACAAATCACAAAAACTGCACACTGGCGATCATTCTTCGGCTGGTTTGGCTATAAACCTGCAACTGATTCTCGAGTGCAAAGTGGTCTGGAACGGATTCGAGATTATTACCGCAAAAAAGATTTCCTGATGGCCCGGGTCACCTTAGATCACACCAATATCAACGATAAATCGAATACGGTGCAACCAGCGCTGCAGATCGATGCAGGACCCACCGTCAAGGTGCGAGCCGATGGATTTTCACTTTCGTCGTTGCGTCCATTGGTGCCGGTGTTTGAAGAGCGTTCGGTGGATAGCGATCTGCTGCGCGAAGGGCAACGCAATCTCAAACAGAACCTGCAATCGAGCGGGTACTTTGATGCGGACGTCGAATTCGAAATTGAACAGCAGGCCAATGGCGAACGGACCATTCATTACAGCATCGACCGCGGCACACGCTACAAGCTGGTTCACTTGGAAGTGAGGGGCAATAAATTCTTTACCAGTAAGACGATTATTGAACGCCTGGCGACGCAGCCCGCAACGTTCCTGCGCTATCGACACGGGCGCTACAGCCAGGAAATTTTGAATCAGGATGCGCAATCGATCAAAGAGTTGTATCACGGCAGCGGATTTTTAGAAGTTAAGGTAACCACCGAAATTAAGCGAGATTGGCAAGGAAAGCAACAACAAGTAGCAGCTTTTCTCACCGTCAAGGAAGGCATGCAGTCGTTTATTGGCAAGCTTGATCTTTCCGGGGTGAATCCAAAAGACCTGGGGCTGGTTACTGCCATTCTGCAATCGAACGAAGGCCAGCCGTACAGCACCACGGCAGTGATCAGTGATCGCGATGCCATTTTGAATTACTACTTCAACAACGGGTTTCCGGAAGCGACTGTAGAATATTCCGTGAAGCCAACCGATGATCCGCAGCGCGTTAGCTTGAGCATTCAAGTGGTGGAAGGCCGCCGGAATTTTGTGCGAAAAGTGTTGGTCAGCGGGTTGAAGAACACCAATCCCAGCCTGGTGAATGACCGCATCAGTTTGACCGAAGGTGGCGTGCTTTCGCAGACCCAGCTTACGGAAAGCCAGCGCCGGCTTTATGATCTTGGCATCTTCGCCCGCGTTGGCGTATCGCTGCAGAATCCTGATGGCGATGAACGTGACAAATACGTTCTCTATCAATTGGAAGAAGCTAGCCGCATCTCCATTACCACCGGCTTTGGCGCACAATTGGCGCGCATCGGTGGCGGAGTGACCAGCCTGAGCGCTCCGGCAGGTGCACCAGGTTTCAGCCCCCGCGTTTCCTTGGGAGTCAATCGATCCAATCTGTTTGGGCTGGCTCACACCATAGGCGTTCGCACCCAAATTTCGAGCTTTCAAAAGCGCGCGGCCTTTACCTACTTTGCACCGCAGTTCAAGGGGAATGAAAAGCTGAATCTTACGTTTGCCAGCTTGTTCGATGATTCCAGAGATGTGCGTACTTTCGCTTCGCGACGCTGGGAAGCTTCGTTGCAACTGGGTCAAAAACTTTCCAAAACAACCACCATTCAATACCGCTACACTTTCCGTCGCGTCAGTGTGGATGCAAATACGCTGAAAATCACCCCACAGTTGATCCCATTCCTTTCGCAACCAGTGCGTATTGGTGGCTTCTCTGGCACTTTTATTCAGGACCGTCGCGACGACCCCATCAATTCCCGGCGCGGCGTATACAATACCGTGGACTTTGGAACCGCGCTTGGCTCCTTCGGTTCACAAACCAACTTCGCCCGGCTACTGGTGCGCAACTCCACCTATCATCAGGTTTCCAAAGACATCATCCTCGCCCGTTCGTTGGTATTCGGTGATCTCTACCGTTTCAGCACCAGCACGACGAAAGATATCCCGCTGCCAGAGCGTTATTTTGGCGGCGGCGCGACTTCCCATCGTGGCTTTTCCGACAATCAGGCCGGCCCGCGTGATCCGGTTACAGGTTTCCCCATTGGCGGCCGGGCCGTATTTATCAGTTCGCTGGAACTGCGATTCCCCTTGATTGGCGATTCCATCGGTGGCGTGCTCTTCCACGATGCGGGAAACGTCTATTCCGAATTCAGTAAAATCTCATTCCGATACAAGCAGAGGGATTTGACCGACTTCAACTATATGGTGCATGCTGTTGGCTTCGGAATCCGCTATCGAACCCCTGTAGGCCCTGTTCGTTTGGACGTTGCCTATGGCCCCAATTCACCGCGTTTTGTCGGCTTTCAGGGAACTCGTGATGAACTGTTGTTCGGTGGTGGAGTGCGCACGGAACAGCGCATCAACCGTATTCAATTTCACTTCTCGCTGGGGCAAACTTTCTGATGCGGCACATTTTGCAGTTCGCAACTTTGCTGACCATGGCAATCGCCGCCAAGGCTGAAGTGATTGACCGTATTGCGATCATTGTTGACCATCTGGTGATTACCGACAGTGAATTACGGCGGCAAATCTTAATCGCTGCATTTCTACGAAGCGAACCTGCCGATTTTAGTGCAAAGACGCGAAAAGAGATGGGCGAGCGGCTGATTGAACAGGCGTTGATTCGTAATGAAATGAAGCTGACGCGCTATCCGTTGCCGGAAGGACCCGAGGCCGATACAGCAATCGAAGAAATTCGCAAACAGTATGGCGGCCCAGCCAAATATCAGCCAGCTTTAGCCAGTCACAAGCTGGATGAAAAAGATTTGCGAAGCTATCTGCTTTGGCGCATCGCGTTGCTGCGGTTCACCAATTCCCGCTTTCGAATCGGCCTGCAGGTGCCCCCCGCAGAAATTGAAGCCTACTATCGCAGCAACATTTTGGGCAAGTCTGACCTTACTATTGAACAAGCACGCCCGCAAATTGAAGAAGCCCTGATTGGTGAGCAAGTGAATAAAGCGCTCTACGCCTGGCTTGCTGAAACCCGCAATCAGACGCGCGTAGAAACGCGGGAGGAAAGCTTCAAGTGAGGCGCTTCATCAACTTCCTGCGTGCCTCTTTCTGGGTTGTTATTGCCCTTGTCATAATCGCCATTCCCGCCCTTTATTTCACCTCCCAATCGAAGTGGTTCCGCAGTGCAATCCACAACCGGGCGATCGCTGAAATTGAAAAAGCAACTGGTGGCAAAGCGGAAATGGGTGCCATAACTTTCGACTGGCGATCGCAGGTGGCCACTGTAAAATCGTTTGTACTACACGGCACTGAACCCGCCGGAGTAGCTCCACTGTTCACGGCTGAGAGTATTGAAATTGGCCTGCGGGCTGACACCGCAGTGCGCACCAGCGTAAGGCTAACTTCGCTGGTAATCCGCAAGCCACAAGTGCGGATTGAAGTCCGTGCCGATGGCACCAATAACCTGCCCACCCCGCCCGCTGCCAAGCGCAACAAGGCCTTGCTTGAAGAGGTGCTGGACCTTGCCGTGCGCCGTTTCGACGTAAACGATGGCGTGCTGGATTTCAATAATCAAAAAACGCCGTGGAGCATGCATGGTGACAAACTGGAGATCCGCTTCGTTTATGAGGCGGCGCAACGCCGGTACACCGGTACGCTTTCGTCGCGGCAATTTCAAGTGATCGCCCCCGGTGCGCCGAAGCTTTTGTTTAATGCCGATGTCAACCTGGATGTAGATTCCAAAGGGGTGCAAATTCGCTCCGCCGTTTTCGACGATGGGCAATCTTCAGCCACTGCGCAGGGACGGTTGATTGCCGGTTCGCCCTGGACGGCGCAACTTGAAATTACCGGCAATCTGAATGTGGCTGCTTTGTGGCCCCCAAAGATTCCCGGCAAAGGTTCCGGCAAGCTGCTGTTCAAAGGAACGCTGAATGGAGAATTGTCGGAGAACTTCAAAATTGCGGGCGCCGTTACCGGAACAAATCTGAAGTACGATTCGGATCAGATTGCCATTCATGGTGCCATCATCCGTAGCAATCTGGAGTTGCAAAAAGATCATCTGCAATTGACCGGTTTAACGTTGTCCAGCCCCGATGGGGAATTTGCCGGCAAGCTGGATCTGGCCGATTGGAAGCAACTAGCAGTCGATGGTGAGGTGAAAGAGATCACGCTCCGTTCGGTGATGGCCCGCCGGCTAAAAGGCGAGTTGCCGTGGAGTGGGCTGGCATCGGGTCCAATCCGCATCAGTGGTCTGGTTGACGCTTCCAATTCCTGGAAAGGCGATGCAGAAATTTCTGTAGTCCCCACCAATGGCCCTACGCCTGTGGACGCGTTTCTGGATATGGAATTCGATCTGGCCCGAAATTGGCTTCGTTTTACCGGATCCTATATTTCCACTCCGTCGTCGCGACTGGACTTTGATGGAGAACTGAATCGGGTAATGAAGGTGCATGGCGTTTCTACTGACCTTTCCGACATCAATCCAGTGCTGGCACTGTTCGATAAAGAGCCGCTCACCGTGGAGTTGGCCGAAGGAAAAGCCGAGTTCCAAGGTACAGTGCAAGGCGATTTGGCGAGTCCGGTTGTAAGTGGAAACGTCGAAGCCACCGGAGTGCAATTTGAAGGCAACACCTACGATCAAGTTCGTTCAGCGATCACCGTTCAAGCCAACGCATTGAAGCTGACCAATGCGCAGGTGACCATGGGTAAAACGCAGGTGAGTGGAAATCTAAGCATGCCGCTGAACGACTGGAAGGCCACCCAGGCAACTGTGCTGACCGCTTCCGGAACCTTCAGCGGAGTGGAAATTGGAAAGTGGTTGCCGGAGCTTTCAAAGACGGGCACAGTGTCAGGCACGGCCGACTTTTCAGGCACACGCAACAGGCCGCTATTGAAAGGTGTGGTGGATGCCGTGGGCTTGAACCTCAGCGGCCAGGCGATCGACAAACTGCATGCGGAAGTGGATTTCCGCGAAGGCAAATTGCAATTGCTCAACTCAAGCTGGCAGGTGGGTCCGTTGAATCTGGCGATCAAAGGGAACTACGAACCAAAAGGCCCGGTTGTGGAAGCGGCGTCCTGGAAGAACGGATCAGGGATGGTGGAATTCACTTATCCGCCCACACCTCTTTCGCAATGGCAGCAGTATCGGGATTTGAAACTGGGCATTGAAGGCCGCCTTGGCTGGC
>JBBRJC010000190.1:0-7060 GCA_038220135.1 Bryobacterales bacterium
ACCAAACATCGTCTCGATTGTGGGCCACGTCATAATAATCGCCACCAACGGCGAGGGAAGGAATGGCCCAGCCGGCGGCGCGAAACCAGCCATCCTGCGGTAACTTCGCCGGAAGCAGGTCGGCCTGAATTTTGCGGGCAATCGCCAATTCTTCATCCAGGCGTTGCTTGGCGCGCTCCTGTTCGAGCAGCCTGGCATTTTCCAGAACCGAGGAGGCATCAAGGGCGAGTGTTTCTAACAATTCGCGATTGCCGCTGGACAAATCAGCCACGCCGCCGTTGTCTTCCACTAAATAAAGCAGCCCTACCGTATCCTTAGCAGCAGAGATGGCCTGCGTTGCTGAAGGATCGCCGGAGCGGATGCGAATCAGTGGCACTGCCGCCACATGATCGGCAATCACAAACGACAACAGGTCTCGACGGCTATTGAGGCGCTTGCGTAACTCTCGCGTATCCCAGCCGATTGATTCAACACCAAGCGCATGGCCGTTACGATGCTTGCCCACTTCCAGATGCAGATCGCCATCAACACAAAGCAGCAGATAACCGCGCTCACAATGGGTGATGGAAAGAGCAGATTCCACAATAGCGGTTAGCACTTCGCCGGCGGAAAGCGAGTGCGCCATGGAACGCGCCACTTCAAGCAGGGAACGAAGTTTTGAAAGGTTGGCAGCCCCTTCGGAAACTGTTTTCACCTCTTTACCCGGCGCATCGAAAACAAACACCAGACGGTAGGAATCGGAAATGCCAAATTCAATAGTGGAGCCTGCGGTTAATGTCGCACGGTTCACTTTCATGCCATTCAAGAAAGTGCCGTGGCTTGATTCCAGATCTTCCACGAAGTAGTGGCCATGTTCAAAAACAATCCGCGCGTGATGGCGGGAAACGCGGCTATCGCGCAGCACCAGGGTGTTATCGGGTTGCCGTCCAATGGTAAGCGGCGCCGGAGTAAGTGGCATACGAGTGCAATTGCCCGAAGGCTGAAACACTTCGAGAATGGCGATTGGGGCGATCATCCGGCTTTGGTAGCTTTAGCTTTTACTTTTACTTTTATAACTTTCGACGCTTTCGGTTTTGCCAGCAAAGCGGCCTCGGCAACTTGATTAACTTCGCTGGCGCGCAAGGCCTGGCAATGCGAACAATACCCACCAATTTCAGTGCGCGCAAGAAGAATTTGAAACCCGAAGTGATCTTCAATTTGACGGCGTAATTTGAGAAGCGGTTCGCCAAAAAATTCTTCTACTTTGCCGCAGCGCAAACAAATGACATGGGCATGTTCCTGCTTCATGCGGGTTTCGTAATAGTGCTGATCGCCTCCATAGTGCATCAGGTCCAACTCATCCACCAACCCTTCCTGCTTGAGCAGTTTCAAGGTGCGGTAGACTGTAACGCGGTTGAGCTTGGCATCCTTTTCCTGTGCCATCTGGCAAAGGCGTTCAGCGTCGAGATGCTCTCCGGATTTGTCGATCAGATCGAGCAGAATCTGGCGCTGCCTGGTGAGGCGAATACCATGTTTTTGTAGCGATCCTTTGACAGTTGAGGGCATGGAGTTTGGTTCTGTCTCTATTTTGGCTCACCTGGATAGTAAATTGCATTATTTCTTGTATGTCTTGATGTAAGACCATGTCCAGAGCAGGCAATTTCGAAATAAAGACGTTACGGTTGCAAACGAAACCGGGCATGAACGGCAGGCATCGTTGTTAATGATCAAAACATTCTGCCTGGGCCAGATATCCGGTTATGCAACTGGTGGCCAAAACCAAAACAGCATCCCCATCCGGATGCCACATGTAGGATAATGGAGAACATATGAAGTTTGGCGTAGTACTGGCACCGGTATTGGTTTTCTCCGCTCTGGGCGCGGATACCCTGGTTATCGAGCAGATCGTTGCGAAGGTAAACGGCGAGATCATCACGAAATCTGAAATCGACCGCACCAAGCGGCAATTGGAAGAAGAGCTGAAAAAGCGCTTCGCCAAAGAGCCGACTCTGCCCCAAATGCTTGCTGAAAAGGATCGGGAATCGTTGCGCGATCGCATCGATCAATTGCTGCTCCAACAAAAGGGCAAGGAATTGACGATCAACGTTGATTCTGAAGTTAGCAAATGGATGGCCGACCTGCAACGTCGCCTGAAAATTACGGACCCGGAAAAATTCCAGGCTGCGGTGCGCGAACAATCCGGTCAATCGTTTGAAGATTACAAAGCGGACCTGAAGAATAGCATCGTCACCCGCCGCGTCATTGGACAGGAAGTAAGTTCGCGCGTGAATATTCCCAAACCTGATGTCCGGAAGTTCTACGACGAGAACCAGAAGCAGTTCCAGCGTGAAGAGCGTGTATTTATGCGCGAGATTTTCCTGGCCACCGACGGTAAGGACGCAGCACAGCAAGCGGCTGTGGAAAAGAAAGCGAAAGATCTTGTAGCGCGTGCCAAGAAGGGCGAAAAGTTTCCCGATCTGGCCCGCGACAATTCCGATGCACCTTCAGCGGAACAGGAAGGCGAACTGCCTCCTGCGAAGAAGGGAGAATTGGATCCGAAGTTGGAAGCGTTGATTTGGGACAAAGAACGCAACTATATTGCTGAACCACAAAAGCGTTCCAATGGCTGGCTTATTTTGAAAGTTGACGAGCATCACAAAGCGGGTCTGGCGGCGTTTGAAGAAGTGGAAGGCGAAATTGCCGGCTATTTGCAAAACGAAAAAATGCAGCCCGAATTGCGCAAGTATCTCACCAAATTGCGCGAAGATGCTTTCCTTGAAATTCGCGAAGGCTATGTTGATATTTCCGCTGCGCCGAACAAGTCCACCAAGTGGACCGACCCTGCACAACTGAAGCCGGAAACAGTAACAAAAGAAGAAGTCGCATCGAAGATTCGCCACAAGCGGATGCTCTGGTCGATCCCGCTTCCTGGAACGCAGACAGTTACAAAATCCAAGTCGAAGTCTTCATAACCTTACATAAGACTTGCGTTGGGCAACTCAAAATACAAGCCCACCTGTAAAGGTGGGCTCTTACGCGTTAGAACCGTCATTTTTCAAATTAGGCACAACATGAAGAACGTCTATGTCCGCGATTTCGAAGCAAACCAGCAGATCAACACTACCTTTTTAGTGGGTGTGAAAGATGTGCGGCAGAAAAAGAGTGGAGAGCCGTTCCTGTCGCTGATCCTTGTCGACAAGTCGGGCGACATTGACTCAAAAATGTGGGATAACGTTGCCGAAGTGATGGATACTTTTGAAAAAGACGATTTCGTTAAGGTCAAAGGCGTAATCCAGGTTTTCCAAAACAAGCTGCAGATGACCATCCACAAGATTCAGAAGGTGGATGACCGCGAAGTGGATTTCAGCGACTTCTTCCCTTCCTCTGCACGCGATTCCCACGAGATGATGGCTGAGTTGCGAGGGTTGATTGCAGAGTTCACCAATCCGCACCTGAAGGCCCTATTGACGGCCTTTATGGACGATCCGGCGATTGCGGAACGCTACCGGATTGCCCCGGCGGCAAAGTCCATTCATCATGCCTGGTTGAGCGGCCTACTTGAGCATGTCTTGTCATTATGCCAACTGGCAAAGATGACCGCAGCCCACTATCCGTTCATTGATGGCGATCTACTATTGACCGGTGTAGTTCTTCATGACATTGGCAAAATAAATGAGTTAACATATCACCGCGGATTCGGCTATTCTGATGAGGGGCAGTTGTTAGGACACATCATAATAGCCCTTCGAATGCTGGACCAGAAGATAAGTTTGGTACCTGATTTTCCGCATCAACTGCGACTGCTTGTCGAACATATGATAGTGAGTCACCATGGCGAACTGGCCTATGGATCTCCGAAAACGCCAATGTTCGCCGAAGCAATGTTGTTGCACCATTTGGATAATCTGGATTCAAAAATGGAGACGGTGCGGGGGACAGTGCACCGTGACAAGCAGTTGGAAGGCAATTGGACGGGTTGGGTAAATTCACTCGAACGAGTTTTGCTGAAGAAAGAACGGTTTTTGGACGTTGTGCCGCAACCGGTTGCTGTTGATCAGAACGCTGAAAATCAACAGCAGGTAAATAAGTCACATCCGGCCCCTGCGGTAGTTCAAGCAAAGTCCACGGCCCCGCCGCGGAATGCGCAAGCCTCAATTTTTGGCGACAAACTTCTAGGAGCATTAAGCCAGCCGAAAAACTAGTCGGGGGGCTATGCGAAAACACACATCGGGGAAGGAAATACCACCTCCTCTGGAGCTCGAGTGTTTGAAAGTGTTGTGGACCTTAGGGGAAGCCAGTGTAAGGGATGTTCGCGCCGGCTTAACTAAAAATCGGAATTTAGCATATACAACGGTGATGACGGTTCTGGACCGTCTGGCCAAGAAGAATGGTGTGTCTCGAAAGAAAGTTGGCCGGTCTTTCGTTTATTCACCAATTATGGATCGCGAAAGACTTCGCCGGCTTGCAGTCAAAGATCTGGTGGATGCTTTTTTTGATGGATCTCAAGATAGTTTGACCGATTGGTTGAAGCATTCGAATGTGCTGGAACCTGCATTTCCGGAGCATGAAATGGAATCATCCTCAGGCCAAATGGACACGTCCCTCCTATAAGTTAAGTAATCCTCATATGTTAAACAAAAATAAGAAGCTAAGCGTATAGCTATCCACTACCATTATCGCTAGGGTTACGATACAATTAACGTCACGAAAGGGAGGTTATACCATGCTTCGTATACCCCAGTTACAAAACTGGCACTTAGCCGTGCTGCTCCCGCTTTTTGCACTGAACTCATATGCTCAGTCTGAACGCGGAACAATCACAGGCTCAATTCATGATTCATCCGGTGCAATTATTGCCGGAGCAAAAATCGCAGTCAACAACATCGCAACAGGTTCATCTGTTGCCCTAAACAGCAATGAAGCTGGAGAATTCACGGCAACCAGTCTGGCTGTCGGTAAGTACACCGTCCGTGTCGACAAAGATGGATTCCGTCCTTCATCGATCACCGGGATCGATGTGAACGCAGCAACCACGATGCGGGCCGACGTGACTCTTGAAGTAGGCTCAACCTCACAAGCAATTGAAGTTCAGGCTGCTGCTGTCCAACTGAGTACTGAAGACGCAAAAACAAGCACTTCCATCACCAACAAAATGGTGGACGAATTGCCACTGGTGGTCAGCGGCAACATGCGCAGTCCTTTCGATTTGGCAATATTAACGCCTGAAGCGAAGAATCTGGGTGGTGATAACGGCTTTATGCTCGGCGGCGGGCAAGCTGCTGCATATGGCACCAATCTTGATGGCGTATCGTCAAACACGACACGCGCACTGCAGGTTAGCTGGGTTTCCACCAACGCTCCATCCCTTGAAGCATTGACCGAATTCACGGTTGACACCAACGGGTTCAAGGCCGAATATGGCCACTCCAGCGGCGGCGTGATGAACTTCGTATCCAAGAGCGGAACTAATGCGTTCCATGGCTCAGCTTATGAATTTCTGCGCAACAACAAGATGGACGCCAACAACTTCTTCAACAACCGTGCAGGCGTGCAGATTCCGGTTTATAAGCAGAACGATTTCGGTGGCAGCTTCGGCGGCCCGGTTCTGATCCCCAAACTGTACAACGGTAAGAACAAGACTTTCTTCTTCACCTCATACGAAGCATTCCGCAATCGCGCCGGAGCAACTGGCTTCACCCGTTCGGTACCAACTCCGGAAATGTATACCGGCGATTTCACCAACTGGGTAACAGCAGCCGGTGTACGAATTCCGATCTACGATCCCACTACCCAGGTGCGCAATGCAGATGGGACAACCACACGCCAACCCTTCGCTGGCAACTTGGTTCCTGTAAGCAAGTTTGACCCTGTATCGAAGGCTGCCTTGGCTGCCTACACAGCCGGTGGCGCATTGACGCCGAACACTGGCGCAAGACCGGGCACGATTGGGTATGTAAACAACAACTACCTTGTTTCGTCTGGTACTGAAGTGAAGCCGAACACAAAGATCAGCATTAAGGGCGATCACATGTTCAACGACAAGCACCGTATTTCCAGCTACTACGGCTACAACCGTGAACAGATTATCCCTGGTGCTTCCGGCCCACCGACTCTGCCCGGAAACTATTCGAACTACAACGATAGCCAACAAGCTAGCGACGTGGTTCGTATGAGCTGGGATTGGACTATGAGCCCAACCAAGTTGAATCACTTTTTCGCCGGTGGCAACAACTGGCGTCAGAATCATGATCCACCGCAGGCAACTATCAAGAGTGGCATCAACTGGAAAGACAAGGTCTGTCTTGGCAATGTTCCAGATTGCTCTCAGAACTTGTTGAACCTCGATTTCGGTGATGTTCAAGGTTGGGGCGGCCGTGCTAATAACGGCAGCGAAAATACCATCTATAGTTTCAATGATGACTTCAACTGGGTTAAGGGGAAGCACTCCATCAAAATCGGTGGCGGCACGCAGATCAGCCACTACAACGGTTTCGGACGTCAGTGCATTTCCGGTTGCGCCAGCTTCAACTACACCAATACAGGTGTTGCTGGTGGAAACGTCCCTGCGCAAGGCGGCGCCTCCTTCGCATCGTTCCTGCTCGGTTACGCCAGCGGCGGTTCAATCGACACGATCCGCTTTATCGGCCAACAATGGCCCTCCTACTACGGATACATTCAAGACGATTTCAAGGTCACAAAGAATCTCACCCTGAACTACGGCATCCGTTGGGAAACTCAATTGCCTCCGACCGGCCTTGAAGACCGCTGGAGCGATTTCTCTCCGACCCGTCCTAATCCTCGCGCCGGCAACATCCCAGGCGCTCTGATTTATGCAGGCGAAGGCGCAGGACGCGAAGGTACGCGTACTCTGGCCGATGCCTGGTTCAAAGGCTTCGGACCACGCTTTGGCATGGCTTACTCAGTCAACGAAAAGACTGTTTTACGGGCATCTTATGGCCGTTCCTTCGGGGCAGTCACTACGGTTACCGGTTCAACCCACCAACGTGGCTTCACGCAAACTTACGGCGTGCCAGATAACGGCAGCAACGGTGTTTTGCCGAACATGATCCTGAAAGAAGGA
>JBBRJC010000191.1:0-7056 GCA_038220135.1 Bryobacterales bacterium
GCGCTCAGCATTTCTATGCTCCTACGCTGGAGTTGCCGCGACATGGTTCATTTTCGCAATCATGTCCAATATGCCAATAATTCCAGCTCGAAAATAATGGAGACACGTTAGTGGGCGTGTCTTACCATAGATTAATGCGCCACCTTATCGCCTGTATGTTTTCCGCCGCAATTTTTGCCGCTCCGGTGCTGCAGGATGTCCGTGGCAAAATTACTGCCGGCGATCTTGCCGGTGCTGCTGCCTATGCTGAAGATTTTAAAACCGCGAATGGCGAAAATGCCGAATATGTCGAAGCCTATTCCTGGTTGGGGCGCGCAGCTCTGGCGTTCAAGGATTACCCGGCTGCACTACGCTACTCAAGCGAGACGCGCCGAATTGTCAACACTCTCCTCAAGACGGAAAAACTGGACGGCAATAACCGGCTCATCACCGCCCTGGGCGCATCAATTGAAGTAAAAGCCCGGGCCATGGCCGCAAAAGGCAAAAAAAAGGAAGCCACCAAAGAACTGGAAACTGAATACTCGACCCAGACCATCCTTCCACTGAAAACACGAATCCAGAAAAACATCAACCTGCTAACCATGGAAGGCCGGCCGGCCCCGGCGCTCGATGGCAAAGGATTCAACAGCAAACCAACCCTGCTGTTTCTCTGGGCCCACTGGTGCGGCGATTGCAAGTCTCAGGCGACGTCCATGGCTCGTATCACGGCCAAGTACAAGTCGCGAGGACTGGTTGTGATAGCGCCAACCCGGCGTTACGGATACACAGACAAAAACGACAAGGCTCCAGCGGAAGAGGAAAACGGGCACATTGCAAAAGTCTGGAAAGAGACTTACGCTGCCATGGCCGACGTTCCCGTAGCTATCAACGAGGATGCAATGCTACGCTACGGCGTCAGCACCACACCAACATTTGCGCTCATCGATAAACAGGGGAAAGTTCGCATGTATCATGCGGGGCGCCTATCTGAATCTGAACTGGAAAAAGCGGTCGAGGCGTTATTAGCGCGGAAGTAGTTCCGCTGGTGAGTCGATCCAGTAATCCGGCTCGAAACCGCGCATAGCCGCGATATCGCCATACCCATATCCGACTCCACAAACCTTCACACCACTTCGTTTCCCGGCTTCCATATCTGCCGTGGAATCGCCGATAAACAAGCAATCTTCGCGGCGGACACCGAACAGCTCAATGGTCTTCAATATAACATCCGGCTCGGGTTTAGCTGGAAATCCGTCGGTGCCTTGGACATGCTCAAAATGTGAGATCAGGCCAAACTGCTCAAGAACGATTCGAGTGGTTGGCGTACCCTTGGTGGTGGCCGTAGATTTCCGCCCACCGAGCGCTGCCAGCATTAAATCAACACCACTATATAACTTCGTGCCAGCATGACCGCGCGCGTGGTAGATGGTACGATAGTCGGCAACCATCGCATCGCTTTTTTCTTTGGTAATGTCGGGGATCAGGTCTTTGAACAGAACGTCCAAATGGCGGCCAATGTAGGAACGAAGAAACTCAAACGACTGCGGCGGGACATCATTGTTACTCAGAACCTGCTCCACCGCTCCACAAATGTCGACGGCACTATCTACTAAAGTGCCGTCCACATCGAAAATATAAACAGGAAACCGAGGGATGCTCAAGCGGGTTGAGGTCCATCCATTAACGGCGGAACGCGCAACGTATTCTCAGTTTTTGAAGCCTGAGCTATCTTGTCGGTTCCATAACGATTGGGAGCCAGCGTCTCGCCGTTGATCAACTGCATCACTTCGGCACCATCCAGCACTTCGCGTTCCAGCAACATCTGAGCAATCCGTACCAGTGAATCAGAATTCTTCTCAATGATGCCACGTGCCCGCTGGTAACCCATGTCCACCAAACGCCGCACCTGCTCATCGATCTTGATCGCCGTTGATTCAGAATAGTCGCGATGTTGAGCAATTTCACGACCGAGGAAGATTTGCTCGTCTTTCTTACCGAAGCTCATTGGACCCAAGTCGCTCATGCCCCATTCGCAAACCATTTTGCGAGACATTTCCGTTGCCCGTTCAATGTCGTTGCCCGCACCTGTGGTGATCTGTTTCATGAAGATCTCCTCAGCAATACGGCCACCCATCAAAATCGCGAGTTGCGCTTCCAAATACTCTTTGTTGTAAGAGTGCTTATCATCAAGCGGCAACTGCATTGTCAAACCAAGCGCCATACCGCGCGGAATGATTGTGACCTTGTGCAGCGGATCAGCTTCGGGGATCATCACAGCAACCAAAGCATGGCCAGCCTCGTGATAAGCAGTATTGCGCTTTTCTTCGTCGCTGAGGATCATCGACTTGCGCTCAACACCCATCATGACCTTATCTTTAGCCAGTTCAAAATCAAACTGCGTAATCACCTTGCGATTCTGCCGTGCTGCAATTAAAGCCGATTCGTTCACCAAATTGGCCAGATCCGCGCCCGCAAACCCTGGCGTACCACGTGCAATCACCGACAGATCCACATCATCGCCCAACGGCGTTTTTTTGGTGTGAACCTTCAAAATCTGCTCACGCCCCTTCACATCGGGACGACCCACTACAACGCGACGGTCAAAACGGCCAGGACGCAACAGCGCCGGATCCAGCACGTCAGGACGATTAGTTGCGGCAACAAGAATTACGCCTTCGTTAGATTCAAAGCCATCCATCTCCACCAGCAATTGATTCAACGTCTGTTCGCGTTCATCATGTCCACCACCAAGGCCTGCGCCGCGATGACGGCCCACAGCATCGATTTCATCGATAAAGACAATACAAGGTGCGTTTTTCTTACCTTGCTCAAACAGATCTCGCACGCGGCTTGCACCAACGCCGACGAACATTTCCACAAAGTCAGAACCGGAGATTGAGAAAAACGGCACGTTCGCTTCCCCGGCAATTGCACGGGCCAGCAACGTCTTACCGGTACCAGGAGAACCAACCAGCAACACGCCTTTAGGAATGCGCCCGCCAAGCTTTTGGAACTTTTGCGGTTCACGCAAAAATTCAATGATTTCTTGCAGTTCTTCCTTGGCTTCGTCCACTCCAGCAACATCTTTGAAAGTAACTTTCTTCTGCTGCGAGGAGTGCAGCCGAGCGCGGCTCTTGCCGAAACTCAACGCCTTGTTTCCCCCGCTCTGCATCTGGCGCATCATAAAGATCCAGAAAGCAAACAGCAGCACAAACGGCACGATATTGATCAGGATAGAAACCAGATTTCCACTGGAGGCTTCCTTGATCTTGACGTTGACATTCTTTTCACGCAACGTCTTATAGATGTCCGGGTAGTTGTTTGGCAGCGTGGTCTTCAAAGTTGCCGTCGGATCGTCTGAAAATTGGCCAGTGACTTCATTGGCGTCAACTTCAATCGCCTTAACCTTGCCCGCTTCAACTTCCTTGGTGAACTCGGTGAAGGTCAACTGCTGCGTGGCCTTACCTTTACCTCGCGGGATCACGGTCCATAGAATGTCAGCCATGCACATGATGACAACCCAAATAATGGCCGTTCTTACGTTAGAATTCATTTAATCCTCATTGATAGAGACGCCGGAAGTCCCCTATCCGATTCAACCACACTAACCAAATAGTAATACTTTTACATCGTCCAACGGGGAGGTCATTCAATCCTCAGCCGTTTTTCACAATCGGGGCCTGCCGCAAAACCAGCCGCCACTCCGAATTGCCGGGACCACACCAGTGATTCCCCTGCCCATATAATCGGCCAATGACGCCGTTCCCATAAGGGGATGCGGTTCTGTTGGAACATGATTTTAAGCTTTTCTTCGCCCGGGCACCCTAATGGTTGATAGCGGTCCCCCGGTCTCCAATTGCGCAAAATCAAGGCAGTGGAGATTTTACCCCAGTCTATGTCGTCTCTACATTTAGTATAAACGGATTTGGTGTCAATCAGTTCCGTAACAATTTTTGTACCATCAGGCAAATCGGCAGAACCCGGAACGGCAAGCGGAATCGCGAAATTCCGGTTCTCCAAATTATCCGATCCAGGCTTTGCAAAACGCACCCAGTCCAGCGATCGAAACACATCCAACCCGGGAATTTGAATTCTTCCGGAACCGGAGCCATCGGTTTGGGCAAGCAAACCCAACAGTCCTTCAATATGCGCAAAATCAATTTGCCGTAGATCGCCCTTTGCAATTTCGATCATCCCCCGCACCAGCCGCCGCCGCAACGCAGGTACCAAGGCTAGAATTCCTGCAACTCCAGCAACCCACGCGTCTCCTTTCTTCACCAACAGCGCCGGTAGCAAGCAATCCACCTGATCGCGCCAATAATCTTCCTCATCGGCAGCTAACATCGCAAGTTGAGACAATCCTTCCACAATCGCCGGATTCCATTGCTGCTGTAACTCCGGCAGCAGTTCATGGCGAATGCGGTTCCGGGCCAAAGCTATATCCCGATTGGAAGAATCTTCGCGCCATGCAATTCCCTGCCCTCGCAGCCATTCTTCAATCTCCAGCCGCTGCACCCCCAGCAATGGCCGAATCACCCCGGCACGAGTCTTCGGTAGCACTCCGGCCAGCCCACTTGGCCCGGTGCCGCGCAACAACCGGAAAAGCACCGTCTCCGCCTGGTCCGATTTCGTATGTCCTGTGGCAACTCGATCAAGCTGCCCGTCACGCCTCAATTGTTCAAACCAGCCATAGCGCGCTCGCCGTGCCGATTGCTCCAAATTACTTTCCTGGTTGTATTTCCAGTCGATGCTTTGAAATTGGAGCCCCAACGAGCGCGCCAGATTTTGCGCAAAAGCCGCGTCGGCATCTGATTCAGCACCGCGCAAATGATGGTTTACATGAAGAACTGTCAACGGCTGATCAAGCAAGCGGTGTAGAACATGCAGCAAAAAAGTGGAGTCGGCCCCGCCTGAAATTGCTACGCCAACGCGGTCCCCAGGGGCAACCATGTTATAACGAGAAATGGATTCGGCAACGCGATCAATCAGATCCACAGAATTCATTTCATTGTACCCAAGGAGAACAGGCAACTTGACTATTGAAGAACGCGCGGCACGGGTAAAGCTGCTACTTACAGACGTTGACGGCGTGATGACGGACGGCAAACTTTATAATGTACCCGGCCCCGACGGCAAAATGTGGGAAACCAAAGGCTTCGATGCCCAGGACGGGATCAGTCTTCAATGGCTTGGCTGGTATGGCGTAACCTGTGGGTTGATCAGCGGACGCGTTTCCCCAGCCACCGAAGAGCGAGCCAATCAGTGCAAATTCAAGTATATTTATCAGGGCCATATCGAAAAGATTCCGATTTTTGAAGAAATCATGGCCAAAGCTGGCGTGTCACCGGAAGAGGTGGTTTACGTCGGCGACGATTTGACCGATATCACCATCATGCGCCGGGTTGGCTTTTCCGTTTGTCCGGCCGATGCCCGCCCGGAAGTGAAGGAAATTGCCAATCTTGTAACGAAAGGCGTTGGCGGAAAGGGCGTGCTGCGCGAAGTGGCCGAATTAATTCTAAAATCACAGGGCCATTGGGATGAAATTCTGAAGAAATACGAGGTGATCCTCTAATGATGGAAGAGCAAACGATTGCGTTTGTGGTGCGGGGTACCAACGGCACGGGTGTCCTGCATCAGTTGACGGGCGTGATTGCCCGGCATGGGGGTGACATTTCTCAGGTTGCGATTCTGGAAAGCAACCCCGAATCGCGCGTATATTTCGAAATTTCGCTGCCTGGCGAGGCAACGCCAATGATTGCTGATCTGGAGAAGCTGGATATCGTTACCACTGTGGAACGCTTTGAGACGATGCAAAAGATTTATGGCAAGCGTATCATCATCATGGGCGGCGGGGCGCAGGTAGGGCAAGTGGCCATTGGCGCGATCTCTGAAGCGGACCGCCACAATATTCGGGGAGAGAAGATATCGGTGGATACGATTCCGCTGGTTGGGGAACAGCCGCTGGCAGAGGCGGTGCGCGCGGTTAGCCGACTCCCGCGGGCCAAGGCGCTTGTGCTGGCAGGGTCAATCATGGGCGGAGAGATTGAACAGGCGGTGCTGGAAGTGCGGGCTCGGGGACTGTTGGTGATCAGCCTGAATATGGCCGGTAGTGTGCCCGATGCTGCGGATCTGGTGGTTACTGATCCGGTGCAGGCGGGGGTTATGGCTGTGATGGCGGTTGCCGATACGGCGCAATTTACAATTGATAAGTTGAAGCGACGCGTGTTTTGACCCTGGAAATCGGCACCCCAGTCCCTGTAGCTCTTACACTCGTCCGACGTATTTAGATGAGCGTTCTCTAAATTAGTGGACAACCAATTGCTTACCGAACCGCCATGCGCAAGCGTGCGGTTAGTCAATTTAATTGCTATCCACATGCTCACGCCTGGCGGTGCGGCTCCGGCCTTCATTGTGTAGGAATTTAGAGAACGCTCATCTAGTAATTAATTGCAGAAGTTCCTGTACGCCCGACTCCCTCGCGGTCGCGGTTTCACCCGGTTCTCTAAGAAATCGTCCATTTCTTGATTTTTTTGACACCCTGTGAGCAGACATCAATATTGCGAATTTATCCAAATAAGCACTAGATAATACCGTATTAGCACACCGCTTGCTCACGCGCTCGTCTCGGTAACCTACTCATAAAAAATAGCTTAATAACCAAGCCGTGACAGTAAGGGAGCGATTTGTTGTGGCAACAAATTACGGAAGCGACTTGTTGCAGGCGATGGAAAATCGTGCAATCTTCTTGAAAAAAGTAGATTCTAAAAAACAGTTTTAGATCCGTGATACTTTTCGCCGAGGTTCTGCGCCCTACGGTCCGAAGAGCAAAAAAGTTGCTCACAAAAAACCTAAAGGACAAAGAAAATGACAATCAAAACAAACCTGAAAGCTGGCGGCATGGTACTGAACCACAACCAGTGCGCCCTCGCAGTAAAGAGCACCGTCAAAGCTGGCGGCATCAGCCTCAACCACAACCAAAGCACTCTCGCCGTAAAGAGCACCGTCAAAGCTGGCGGCTTAAAAGCGAACCACAACCAGAGCGCTCTCGCAGTAAAGAGCACCATCAAAGCCGGCGGC
>JBBRJC010000192.1:0-7029 GCA_038220135.1 Bryobacterales bacterium
TGGCCTCCACTACATTGGCTGGCGACGTAAAATTGTCCAAGCGTGGAGCCCTACTGTTTAGCGAAGACTTTTCCGGCTCAACATTAGCATCGGAATGGAAGGGAAAACCGGGAAAGTGGGAAGTCAATAATGGAGTAGTAAGAGTTTCCGAAATAAAGGAAGACAAGCACGTTGCCGTGCGCAGACATCTTTTGTCTTATCACGATGCCATCATCGAGCTTTGGTTTGAAATGGATGGCGCCAGCGCCGTCCACATTAGTCTGAACAGTAAAGACGGCCACGTTTGCCGCGTGATCGTCAACAAAGCCGGGATGACATTGCAACTGGACCGGCCGCTGCCGGTTGCCAAGCTTGTCAGTTCCCCGATGCAGATTGAGCAGGTCAAATGGCATAAGTTGGTTTTTGAAGTCCGGGGCAGGCAGATGATTGCACAATTGGACGACAGCGCACCTATTTCCGCTGAAAACGTCAACATAGATGTAGATAAAATCGACCTTGGGATACCCGTCGGTGGGGTAAGTGCACAGTTAAAGAGCTTAAAGGTTTTTGCTCCCGCGAAATAACATGTAATTCAACTTGCGCCGCTCTACTTAGAGGCTTGCCCAAGGGAAAGCGGGACCGACGTCAGTCTTATCACTTCGAAAATTCTGGTGCGTAGCAATGCCAGAAAAGGTCTTGAAAAAAGGCATAGCAAGCGCATCCCGCTGGATTGCCGGAGCAAGAACCTTCGGGATGGCGAAGCGCGCGCATACATCAGCTACAAGTTGGGAGACTGCGGTGATTTGGACCGTGGGAAAAGAGGCAAAGAACTGAAAGCCACGATAGGGCGCGGCTACGTATTTCGCCACTTCGGATTTGGTGCACCATTTGGTTTCAAACTTATTGTCGGAGGGCCACCAATTGAGTTGATTCGCATTGGCCGGGTCTTGCTTCAGCGGGCCGACATTGGCAATCTCAATTGCTATGGAACGCTTATCGTGCTTCCAGTTGGCGCTGTCAGGGCCAGTAACACCGAGGTGATAAGCCCAATATTTGGGATCGAAACATTCGAAAATGGTCCCATCGATATCGACGACGTAGGCTGTGGCAACTTTGCTGGGTGTGTTACGCCAGGAATCGAAAGCGCTGCGTGCGGACCGGCCTGCTGTGAAGTGGAGGACAACTAAATCCTTAGGGAAGACTTCGGCGAAGTACTGGCCGACGCCAAGTTCAAGATCAGTGCGGTTAATTGCAAGAGCCCCAGGCGCGGTGGGTGTGGGGGCGAAGATAGGCGGGAGTGAAGCCTGATCGGTTGTCAATTCAGGAATTATAAGGATTTGACCGACGCTGAGCTTGTTTGGATTTGCGATTTGGTTTTCGGTCATGAGGGCCGGAACGGTAACCCCAAACTTCTTTGCAATGGTGCTGAGCGTGTTTCCAGGTAGAACGGCGTAGTTGGTCATTGAAAGATCATAGCGTATGGAATCCGGGAGTATGTTTCACAGGTTTCAAAATCACATCGCAAGGTTTACGGAGATACGGAAATGACACCCCCGTCCCGAATTTCTATTTCAGAAATTCGTTCAAAGCTTGTTTGGCTTTAGCGTCTGCCTGAAAACTAAAGCTGAGCACGCAGGAGCGTTCGTCCTTGTGGGATTCCAGCAACATATCGAGCCGTGTCATTCTGAGCAGTTCAAGCAATCGCGGGCTTGGTTGCAACAATTTCAGAGCCCCACCACGGCGGACGATGGCCGAATAGGCGGCAACCATTTCGCCCAACCCATTGCTGTCCACCGTGGTGAGTTGGGAGCAATCGAGGATCAAGTGATGGAAACCAGCATCGTATTTGGCGACAAGCATGTCCCTCACTTGCTCGCAGCCGGAATTGAGAGTCAACGCCCCTACTGGACACAATATCCAAATTCCGCCAGAGATCCGACCATTCATGATAAAAGCCATGCCTTATATCGTACGGCAGATTGGGAGACGACGTTAATCTTCGCTGGAAAAAATTCCGCCCAACGCGCCTAGCGGACTCTTTTCATCGCCACCAGAACGCCCATGGGCCAATTCGCGGCGCATCTTTTCAAGAGTCATACTCTGCACAATCACCCTGCCAGGTCCTGTAAGGGTCGCAAGGAAAAGGCCTTCGCCGCCGAACAGCGCGGTCTTTATTCCGCCGGCCAGTTGAATGTCGTAATTCACGGTTTCATCAAAAGCGACGACGCAACCGGTGTCCACTTGCAGCATCTCACCTGGTTTGAGCGTAAATTCGACGAAGTCGCCACCACCGTGGATAAAAACAGTTCCCGGGCCGCTGAGTTTTTCTAAAATAAAACCTTCGCCACCGAAGAATCCGGCCCCCAACTTCTTCACCAGAGCTACCTTCAACTGTACGGTTGGCTGCGCACATAAAAAGCCGTCCCGCTGCACCAAAATGCTTTGGCCGTCGCGAAGTTCAAAAGCCTGAATGCGACCTGGATAACTTCCAGCAAAGCCTACTTCGCCATCGCTATGGGCGTGAAAGTAGGTTAAAAAGAGACTTTCGCCGGTTACGGTTCGGCGCAGGGCACCGAGAATTTTCTCGCCGATGGAATTGCCGCTCATCCGCGTTTGCCAGGAAATATTCGCGGTTTTGTAGATCATTTTACCGGCTTCGGCGTAAACTTCCTGACCGGCTTTCAGGCGGATCCGCGCAACCTGTAAATTGTCTCCGTGAATGGTGTAGTCAAGCACCGGAAGTTGTTGATTATAAGGAGCGGCAGGCGGTACATTGGGACCTCCGCCAGGCACTGTTCCACAGGCAGAACAGAAGCGGCTTTGATCGGCTAATTTGGTACCGCAGGAGGTGCAAAATGGCATATTGAGATTATCCTTCGTTTTCGTATCTTACAATACGAGCAGGAGTCTCCATTTGTTCCTTTCGCGGTTTTTCCCGATTGCTGTACTTTTTATCGTTAGCGCCTGGCCTAAAACCATTCCGACCGTTTGCGGCAGCAGTCCGACAACGCATCTGGAAATGGCGGATCTGCACGAAAAGTCCCAACGGCGATTGCGCGCCGCAGGTATTACCAAATCGGCAACGTCGCTTAATCGCGCCACCACGCGGGAGGTCGGCGACCTTGTGATTATGGACGATTCCGATGGTGTGGTTGCGCGCCGCAATCCGTTCACTCTGTCGGGCCAGAAGTTGACCTTTACACCTGCGTCGGCAGAGGCGAAAAGCTACCGGTTTTCCACCACTACTGGAGATTTCAAGGATGACGATTCAGTGCAAGGTTCTCCGCTTGCCGGTTTAGGCGATGACGATTCTCAGGCTGTCCTACTTCCCTTCTCCTTCCCGTTCTTTGGCAACCGCTACAGTAACCTTTTCGTCAATTCCGACGGTAACTTGAGCTTTGGAATTGCCGATTCTGCGTCTTCTGATCGATCTTTAGGCCGTCTGGTTGCAGGGCCCCCTCGGATTGCGCTTATGTTTGGCGATTTGGACCCATCCCGCGTTGCTAATTCAGTTCGGGTGCGAATGCTGCCCGGCAGCGTTGTGATTACCTGGCAAGGTGTCCCGGAATATTCAGATTTTGGCCGCGGGGCACCGCAAACCGGGCAGTTGAGGCTGTTCAACGATGGCCGGATTGAAATGGTTTGGCAGACCATCAGTATGGCCGAATTGGTTGTGGGAATTGCTCCGGGAAATCTGGAAGGCACTCCTAATTTGGTGAGCTTTTCCACGGGATCGACGGTGGTTTATGCAGCGGCACTTGCCGAACGCTTTGGCACTTCGGAATCGTTGGACCTGCTTACAGCTTCCCAGCGTTTTTATCTGACTCATGAGGATTCTTATGATTTTCTGGCTTTTTACAATTCGGCGGGAATCAGCCCCGGTGCGGGCGTATTGGCTTTTTCCTCGCCTGTGCGCGACCCGGCTGTGGGCAACGGAGCCATTCCAGTGGGCGAATTGGGGCCGCAGTACGGCTCGCCGCACCGGTTGAAAGCAGTCCTGAATATGGGGCCTATTGAACAATATCCAACGGACCCGAACGCTCGGGTGCCGCTTCGCTTCGATGCCGGAGACACGCCGCTCACGGTGCTGGGTCATGAAGCGGGGCACCTGTTTTTGGCCTACACCAGCGTGCGCGATCCGCAGAATCCAATGGCGCGGCCGCTGCTTGGCCGGGATTTGTTTCACTGGAGCTTTTTCTTTAACTCTGAGGCGAGCCTGCTTGAGGGAAATCGAATTCAGGATAATGGGGCGTCAGCCTCCCCCCGATTTGTTACCACCGCGACAGTGGAAGGCTATTCACCGCTTGATCAATATCTGATGGGATTGCGCCCGGCCGATCAGGTGCCGCCTACTTTCGTGGTTCTGAATTCCAGCTTGCCGTCAATTGGTGGTGCAGGCGCAGCACCCAGTGTTGGGGCCCGATTCAATGGGACGCGGCGAGACGTCAAAGTAGAAGATATTATCGCCGTTGAGGGCACCCGGCTCCCCGATTCAACGATTGCGCAACGACGTTTCCGTTTCGCAATTGTGCTGGTCACTCCGGCTGGAGCTACTCTGGATACCGCAACCATTAACAAAATGGAAAACCTGCGGCGCCAGTTCGAAGTTGTATTTACGAAATACACCGGCGGCCGGGCATCGGCTGAAGCAACCTTGGCGCGTAATTTGCGGCTGACAGTGGAACCCTATGCGGGCGTGGTGGTTGGTGGCACAATCACGGCTGCGGTGGAACTCGATAGCCCGGCGGCAAAACCTCTGACTGTGCAACTATCGGCACCGGCCGCATTGATCGACGCACCGGCAAGCGTCACTGTCGCTGCGGGAAGCCGGCGCGCAGAATTTGCGTTGCGCGGGATACGGAGCGGTGTTGAGTTACTTACGGCTCGGGCGGACGCTGGTTACATCACCAGTGAGGCGCGCATCTCGGTAATTGCATCAAGGGAGCAGTTGCAGTTGTTGGTAACACAAGGGGATGAGCAGGCGGCCACATCAGGCGTGGAATTGCTTTCTCCGATTGTGGTTAAGCTTACTGATGCCGCCGGTGCGCCCTATCCGGGTATGACGGTTCGGGCACAGTCGAATAACAAGGGGCAGGTTACGCCGCAATCCGCTATTACTGACGCCCAGGGTGAAGCGATTTTCCGCTGGGTGACGGGGGCGGCGGGGGGAAGCGAATTGCAGTTTACGCTGGAGGGTTCGGCAAAAGTTTCCGCGCGTGTGGTGGCGTTAGGTAAGCCGGCGTTTGCAACAGCGGGCGTTGTGAACGCTGCGTCCTATGCGCCGGGGCTTACTCCGGGCGGGATTTCTACAATCTTTGGATCGAATCTGGAACGGACCAAAGTAAGCGTAAATTCCCAAAGCGCGACCGCGTTTTATTCTTCTGGCAGCCAAGTAAATTTTGTTACTCCAGCTACCGTTGCTGCCGGAACGGCCACTGTGGTGGTTAGCAATAGCATCGCAAATTCAGGCACGGTGCAAGTAACGGTGAATGCTGTTCAGCCTGGTATTTTCTTCGATAGTAGAACGGGCCTGGGGGCAGTGATAGGGCGTGGAAGTGGGATTTTCGAGGTATATGGAACAGGCTTTGGAGATAGCAGTGCGGCCGTTTCTGCAACTATCGGAGGGCAGCCGGCGGAAGTTCTGTATAGTGGGCCTGCTCCTGGATTTGTGGGACTTCAACAGATTAATGTGAAGACGAACCTTGGCCCGGGTGAATTTCCGTTAGAGCTAACAGCAGGAGGCCAGATCAGCAATTCGGTCAAGATTCAGGTTGTCCGCTAAAGGGCGCTACTTAATCCATATCTCAAAAACAACTTAGATAAAAATCTAGGTAACTTAGGCGAATTGTGACTATTAGGTGATAGGACCACTGACGCGGTAGTCCCTATACTTCAGAAAGGATCTGAGCGATCAACTATGCCGTTACTATTTCGTCTACTCCTTGTCTTGTGTGTTTCAGGCGTTTGGGCCCTGGCGAGCGATTTTCCCGCCGTTCAGCTCATCCGTACCGACGTGCAGGACTTGTATAACCCCGAAAATCGATACGGCGTGCGGTACGGTACAGCTTTAAATGCTGATGCTGGAGGGTCCGGACAGGAATCAGAACGAGGGAGCGGCGCCCTACCGCCGGCCCCTGGATTGAACGGATATAAAGCACTGCTTTCCTCAACCAATGCATCCAACCCGGAATTTCGTTCAGAGAATTCGACAAGCAGCGCTGCAGGACCACAGGCAAACCTAAACCAGCCGCGAATTTCGGCGGATTCAGGGACCCGGCCATCGTCGATAACTGAAATTTCCACAACAGCAATACTTAACGGCTGGACGCCAGAATCACAGCCGCAAGCCAATACCGGGGCCTACGTTGCACCGTTTCCTCGTTACGCATCATTGCAGATTGGCACAACGCAATCCGTTTCACCGCTGATCTCAACTTATGGGCCGACACCAACTGGCACTGTACTGGATAGGATTGCTACAGCCGTCTTGAATCCTTTGCAGATTGGAGCGGTTGAACGGCCATACCCGACGCAAACGCCAACACCAACGCCATTGGTTACCGTATCAACCCCCAACGGAGTTACCTATACGCTGGGAAGTTCGCCGGCCGTAACAACAATAGTTCATACCAATACCGATGCTCCAAACACACCGCCGATAACTCCCGATCCGCACCTTGGAGAAGCGGCCACACCGGAGCCGTCCAGTATGATTCTCGCGCTGAGTGGCTTGATTGCCGGCATAGCTGTTCTAAGACGGAGGAGCTGATCCGTTGCGGCGACTTACTCCACTTACTTTGTATCTTGCACTTCTGCTGACAATTGCCGGCTGTAGCAATTGGCGACTACAGAGCAAGGAATCATTGGTGAAATGGGGTGACGGGTTACAGGTAAAAGGCGAGTTCGATGCGGCAATTATTGCTTATCGCAATGCGTTGAAAAAAGATTCCAGCTACGGTTTAGCCTATGAACGCATAGCCGGCGCATTATTGAAAATGGGTGCGGTGCGACAGGCTCGGGAGCAATTAGTGCGGGCGGTGGAATTTCAAC
>JBBRJC010000193.1:0-6982 GCA_038220135.1 Bryobacterales bacterium
TACAAAGTGCCTGTGGACCGGCCTGCACCAGCACCTGCTCCAAAGCCTACCGCTGAATAGCAGACAACTTAGTAAACAATGAGAGGGAGGCCGCATTGGCCTCCTTTTTTATTTGTACAACCTGATATCCTCATAGTCGAACCTGTGACTTTCAAACCTTTACTCCTCAGCTTGCCCTTATTCGCCGGCATCAGTTTCGGCGCAACAGAGGCCCGTCTGGCCGATGCTGCGAAGAAAATGGACCGTGCCGCAATTCGTGGAATGATCGATCAGCATCTGGACGTGAATGCGCCACAAGTGGATGGCACCACGGCACTGCATTGGGCGGCCTATCAGGAAGACGAAGAAACTGTTGCACTGCTGTTGCGCGCAGGCGCCAATGCGAAGGCAGCCAATCGCTACCAGGTAACACCGCTTTCACTGGCATGCACAAACGGGAATGCGAAAATTATTGCGATGCTGCTGAAGGCTGGGGCCGACCCGAATACCACGTTGCCCGGCGGCGAAACGGCGTTGATGACAGCAGCGCGAACGGGCAAGGCGGAAGCAGTTCGAGCGTTGCTGAGCAAAGATGCACACGTCAATGCGAAGGAGGATAAGTTCAGCCAGAGTGCATTGATGTGGGCTGCTGCGGAAGGAAATACGGAAGTGGTTGAGGAGTTATTGAAGACCGGGGCAGACCTTCTTGCCAGTTCCAAAGCCGGATTTACTCCGCTGCTGTTTGCGGTTCGCGAAGGGCGCATCGGTGCAGTAAAAGCATTACTGAAAGCTGGCGCGGATGTGAATGAAACCGTGAAGTCGAACGCGCGCAGAGCGGGAGGCGTAACGGGTCCGCCGGTGGCGGGCACAAGCGCTTTGTTGCTGGCTGTTTCGAATGCACATTTTGAACTTGCTTCGGTGTTGCTTGATGCTGGCGCAGAGCCAAATGCCGCAATTCCAGGGTGGACCGCGCTGCATGCCGTAAGTTGGATTCGCAAGCCAGGCTTGGGCGATAACGATCCTTCGCCGATAGGATCGGGCAATATGACGAGCCTTGAAATTGTGCGTAAGCTGTTGGCCAAAGGGGCGAACATCAATTTCCGGATGACCAAGAAAGTGAACGTCGGGTTGACTGCTTTGAATACGTTTGGGGCAACTCCGTATTTGCTCGCGGCGCGTTCGGCGGATTCGGAATTGATGAAGGAACTGGTGAAGCTTGGGGCTGATCCGAAGATTCCCAATGGCGATAATGCGACGGCGCTGATGGTTGTTTGTGGGCTTGGCACGCGCTCTCCAGGTGAAGATGCCGGAACTGAAGCCGAGGTGGTTGAAGCCGCACAAGTGGCACTGGATCACGGTGCGGATATAAATGCAGTGGACAACAATGGCGAAACCGCGATGCATGCCGCAGCTTACAAGAATCTACCGCTGGCGGCGCAGTTTCTGATCAACAAAGGGGCGAAGATGTCGGTCTGGAATCAGAAGAACAGTATTGGCGTAACGCCGCTGTGGATTGCTGAAGGCTATCGCACGGGCAACTTCAAACCGTCCCCGGAAACGGCAGCGGTGATTCGAAAAGTGATGGTCGCCGCTGGCGTTTCCATTGCGCTTGAAGCGGGTGTTGCAGGCGTGGTGCGATAACTATTTCGCGATCGCCGCAATCACCAGTTGCAGGGTCTTGCCTGTCGAATCGCCAATCACTTTCGGGTCGCCTGCTTTCCAGTTTGCACGAGACCCGTCATAAGCATACTTCACCGGAAGCCGCGTCAGCGCCGGATCATACTGGCCTTCAGTGCCGCCCATTTTGTAGATCACCAGATCCAGCGAAGGCACCACGTAAATTGCATATCCGCCTGATCCGCCTTTCCAATAGGCATCACGCGGAACACCTTTATACTGTTCGTTCTCATTCACGTTGAAGTTGAAACTATGGTTGTAATGGGGGTTGTATTTCACCATGCGGCCGCACATCTTCACAAAATCTGCTGGCACAATCTGCTGCTTTCCCCATTTGCCTTCGTGCAGCATGAGGTAGGCAAAGCGCAGTACGTCAGTGGACCGAACCGCGATGCTGCCACCACCAGGCGTATGTTCCATGCGGCCATCGGCATCAATGCCTCCCTTCAACTTCGGACGATACATGGCATAACCCCACGTTCCAAAACCGATCGGCCCGGTAAGGCGCTTGCGCATGTACTCTTCCATTTCCATCCCCATCACGTGGCGCACCATCATCGCTGGTAAATGACTCATCGAAGTGCCGTAGGAATAGCACTCACCAGGGGCGCACCATAGCGTCTGCTTCATCGCGAAGGCATCGGTTGTGGAGTAGGGGCCGTTGTCTTCCGTAGGCTTTTCCCAGGTCTGCCGCACGCCCTTCACATACACCGGATTAGTGCCGCGAATTCCGGCCGACATCGACAACGCCTGACCAAGCGAAATCTCCGCCTTGCGTGGATCTTCAATTGGAAATTTATCAACCGGCAAATACTTATTGTTGAAGATTTTTTCGTCCAGGCCATTGGGAAACAGCGCTGCCTTCTCCTTCAGCATGATGCCTGTAGCTACGGAGGTAAATGCTTTTCCGCACGATGCCAACTCCGGCAGCGCTTCGCGATTGCCCCTTCCAAAGTAGCGTTCATAAACTAGATAGCCATGCCGCACCACCAACAGGCCGCCGTGTTGACTGGTCTGCTCAACATACTGGAACGCTTCATCCAGCTTCTTTGTATCGATGCCTGTTGTCTTCTGGATCTTGGCTGGATCGGTTAAAGTCCGCCAGCCACCTTTTGCATCAGGAGGCGGAAAATAGTCAGCGGCCCAGGTTAAAGCAACAGTGCAGAGGCCCAGCAGGGCGATGCGTCGAGTAGAGGTTAAAGTGAAGTGCAACACGCCAACTATCATACTTGCTGCGCATCCAATTTTGCCTGGCAAAAGTTGTGGTGAAATTGAATTGTGAAACGGCTAACACTTCTGGCATGCACATTCTTTGCGATTTCTTGTTCGGCCTTCGGTCAGGGAGCATCGCCAAACGGCGGGCCGCGTGGACGTGCAGTATTCGTTCCGGTGAAGCCGGTTCCCAGTGCGAATCTGCGAATCGGTACCGCCAAATTCTTTTCCTATGCAATGCCTGAAGGCTGGCGCGTGGGCGAGGATGGCCAGTTTGCGTTGACCCTGGTTGCTGCCGATAACAAAGCGTTCACTGTGATGGTTGGCAATGCGGGGTTACCGGCAGGCTATCAGCCTGCACGATTCGTTTACGAAAAACTGATGGCTATGCAGCCGCAGAATTTGCAGCTTGGGCCACCGAAAGCAGCGAAGCACGTCGCCGGTTTTACCCAAGCCGTTCAGTTTGACGTTAGCTACTCTGTGCGCGGCGTAACCAATCGGGGCGTTGCCAAGTGCAATATTCAAACGGCGTACGACACGGCGGTGATGGCGATGACTGCTGCGATTTCTGACGCCAGCCAGTGGCAAGGATATTCCAGTTGGCTCCCACAAGTGGCCGACCAGATAGCGGCAACAAACGGGGCGGCATTTGGAGTGCGAGGCATCATGGCGCAGAACCTCAAAAATTCCACTGCTTACGCTGAAGCCGCACGCAACTACCGCGAATGGTCGCAGAAGAATTGGCAGCAAGTAACCGATGATCGCAATGCTTCAGTGGATCGTAGAAACACAGCCGTGCGGGAGAATCTGGGAGGTGTGCAGCCATACACAAATCCGTTTGGTGAGGATAAAAAAGTAGAGATGCCGTTGACCTATCGCTACTATTGGATGGACCGCCAAGGCAACATGGTTGGTACCGACGACGCCAACGCAAATCCAAACCAGGGCGCCAATACTGAGTGGCGGCAGATGCAGCGGACGAAGTAACGAAAGCCCGGCCCGCTTGTCTTATCCGTCAAAAACCCATATATTAACGTCATGCCCCGCTGCGTAATTTGGCTCCCACGATGGATTCCGGTCTTCTATTTAGCCGCTGGTGCCATCGTCGCATGGGGTGCCCAACAACCCTCAACAACAGCGCCAAAGGCCGCGATTAACCGCTATTGCGTCAACTGCCATAGTGAAAAGGTGAAGGCTGGTGGCTTTGCGATTGATACCTTGAACGCCGACGATGTGGCGCAAAATCCAGTCGCGTGGGAAAAGGTAGTTCGTAAACTTCGCGCCCGCTACATGCCGCCTGCCGGATTGCCGCGCCCCGACGAAAAAAGTTACGACGCGCTTGTGGCGACTCTCGAAACTTCGCTTGATCGTGCCTCTGCCGCCAAGCTGAACCCCGGGCGTACCGACACATTCCGCCGACTGAACCGCACCGAATATCAGAACTCTGTTCGCGACCTTTTGGCGATCACCGTTGAGGTTACTTCGCTATTGCCCAGCGATGAAGCAAGCCACGGTTTCGACAATGTGACGGTCGGCAACCTTTCGCCCACGCTACTGGAACGCTATCTTTCAGCCGCACAAAAGATCAGTCGCAACGCCGTTGGCAGTCCAATTAAATCGCCCGGTGGCGTCACCATCAACTTGCCGCCTGACCTCACCCAGGAAACGCATTTCGATGGCTTGCCCTTCGGCACACGCGGCGGCACCGTTGTTCCTTACACATTCCCGCTTGATGCTGAATACGAAATTCAACTGCGCTTGGCGCGTGATCGCAACGAACACGTGGAGGGCCTCACCACAGATCCGCACGAAGTGGAGTTGATGATTGATGGCGAACGCGTGAAGTTGTTCACAGTGAAACCGGTCCCCCAGGGCCAGGATCATCACGCCGCAGATCAGCACCTAAATTTCCGTTTGCCAATTAAAGCCGGCCCGCATGAGATCGGCGCAACCTTCCTGATGAAGCGCAGTGCGTTGCTCGAAAACGAACGCCAGCCCTATAATGCGCACTTCAATATGGATCGCCATCCACGCATCCAGCCGGCAGTTTATTCAGTTACCATCAACGGGCCATATAAATCAGCGGGCCCTGGCAATACTCCAAGCCGTCGCCGTGTTTTTGTTTGCCAGCCAGCCAAACCCAGCGAGGAAGAAGCCTGCGCGAAAAAGATTCTGGGTACAATTGCACGCCGTGCCTACCGCCGCCCATCCACCGATGCCGACGTACTGGCGCTACTGAAATTCTATAAACAGGGCCGTGCAGATGGGGGCTTTGAAAACGGTATTGAGATGGCGTTGCGCGCTGTTCTGGTAAGCCCGGAATTTTTGTTTCGCGTGGAGCAGAACCCAGCCAAGGCAGCCCCGGGCTCAGCCTACAAAATCAGCAATCTGGAATTGGCGTCGCGACTTTCCTTCTTCCTCTGGAGCAGTATCCCAGACGATGAATTACTCAACGCAGCCACCACCGGCAAGCTTGCATCGCCCGCCGTGCTGGAACAACAAGTGCGCCGCATGTTGCGCGATGATCGCTCCCGTGTGCTGGTAACTAACTTCGCTGAGCAATGGCTTTATCTGCGAAACCTTGCGTCAACCAATCCGGACATGCGCCTGTTCGCTGACTTCGACGACAACTTGCGACAGTCATTCAAACAGGAAACTGAGTTGTT
Organism: Bryobacterales bacterium; assembly: GCA_038220135.1. Classification (GTDB taxonomy): domain Bacteria; phylum Acidobacteriota; class Terriglobia; order Bryobacterales; family Bryobacteraceae; genus JANXSF01. Next base: position 5,535 of record JBBRJC010000193.1, read on the forward strand.
CTTTGAAAGCATTCTGCGCGAAGATCGCAACGTTCTGGACCTGCTTAGTGCCAACTACACTTTCCTCAACGAAAGACTCGCCAAGCATTACGGCATTCCCAACGTTTACGGCAGCCGCTTCCGTAAAGTAACTCTCGCACCCGATAGCGGTCGAGGCGGCTTACTCAGCCAGGGCAGCGTTCTGGCCGTCACTTCTTATCCGAATCGCACCTCCCCCGTCATTCGCGGTAAGTGGATTCTGGATAACATTCTGGGCGTGCCACCACCGCCGCCTCCCCCATTCGTCCCCGCTTTGAAGGAGAATGGTGGTATAGGCAAAGCTTTGTCAATGCGAGAAAGAATGGCACAACATCGTGATAATCCGGCCTGCTCCGGCTGCCATCAGCTGATGGATCCGGTGGGCTTCGCCTTCGAAAATTACGACGCCGTTGGGCGTTGGCGCAATGTAGACGATTCTGTACCGATCGATGCCGCAGGCAGTTTGCCCGATGGCAGCAAATTCAAAGGTGTTGTTGGATTGCAGCAGGCGCTGTTGAAACGGCCTGACGCTTTCCTCACTACATTCACCGAAAAGCTTTTAACCTACGGATTAGGACGCGGAGTGGAATCGTACGACGCCCCCGCCGTTCGCCACGTTGTACAAGAGGCCCGGACCAAGGATTACCGGTTCTCTTCATTCATCCTTGGAATCGTTAGCAGTTCACCGTTTCAAATGAGGAGATCCCAATGATCATCACAAAGAAGGCTCTGCCGCGCCGAACGTTTCTGCGCGGTGCAGGTGCCAGCCTTGCCCTGCCGCTGCTAGACGCGATGGTGCCTTCGATGACAGCACTTGCCGCAACGCCAGCCAAGCCTGTGCGCCGCATTGGCTACGTCTACATTCCAATGGGTTCGAACATTGCCGAATGGACGCCCAAGGGTGAAGGCCGCCTGGGGGAACTGTCTCCAATTTTGCGATCCCTTGCCCCCGTGGCGGATCAACTCACCGTGGTGTCGAATCTGGAATTGCGCAACGCTTACCCAGGGACGCACGCCACTTCCAACGCCGCATTTTTAAGCGCCGCAACTTCAAAGTGGACCGAAAGCAGCGACTACTTTTTGGCAACAACTGCCGACCAAATTGCCGCTCAAAAAATTGGCCGTGAAACGCGCCTGCCGTCTCTTGAACTGGCAATGGATTTGCTAACCACAGTGGGCCAGTGCGACAACGGCTACGCCTGCGTGTACCAAAATAACTTGAGCTGGTCTTCGCCTACCACGCCGCTTCCGGCCGAAGCGCATCCACGTGTAGCCTTTGAACGCCTGTTTGGCGAAGGCGGCAGTTCCGCCGAGCGTCGTGCGGAGTTGCGCAAGAATTCCAGCCTGCTTGATTGGGTGGGTGAAGACATTGCCCGCTTGCAGAAAAAACTAGGTGCCGGCGATCGCAATAAAGTCAGTGAATATTTGGA
>JBBRJC010000194.1:0-6948 GCA_038220135.1 Bryobacterales bacterium
GCCGCATACAAAACAACCTTCCCCTATCTGGGTGAAGCACCAAGCGGACGGGATCGCCGCCATATCGATCCGAATGAAGCCGGTTGCGCTGCTGCCCCAGTTGGAGTTTGCGTTCCGTAAGTAAGTGAAGACTGGATTGCCGCGTGCCATTTCATGACACGCGGCATGATTCAATATGACAAAACAATTTCTAATCATGCTCGTCTCCGTGGCGGCGCTCTGCGCGGAAAGCACCGCAGTACCTTCCGAAAAAGATGAAATCCGTAACTTGCTAAAGCTCAATGACTTTTCAGCAGCAGTAACTCGTGCGAAAGCATTAAATCGAAAAACTCCTGATGATGTCTCAACCTATCAAATGCTCGCCGGTGCACAATTAGGTATGGGCGATTATGACGACGCCGAGAAGTCCATTCAATGGATGCTGGATTTGCGACTCGGCAAAGCCGATGCGGCCGGATGGTTTCTAGTTGCCCAATTGCGTGAGCATATTGGTGACATCGACGGTGCGATCGACGCTGCAAATATTGCTTTTCCCAGAGTGCTATCAGGGCAACAGCCGGATAAGCTTTCTTTGCTTTTGTACTCCGTTCATCTTCAAATGCTGGCGGGCAAACTGAACAATGCTGAAACTCTGCTCAAAGACATGCCTATGGAGTTGCCGGATGGTGAGGCGGCCCATGGCGCCCTTGCCAGACTCAGGTATCTGCAGAATCGCAAGGAAGAAGCAACCCGGATCCTAACCAACTTGGTAGAAAAAGGATCTCATCCCAGGTACCAATACCAACTGGCCATACTGACAGAAAACCCCGCCGATTTCAAAGCTTTTGAAATTGCAGCGGTTAAGCACAAATCAGGTGTGGACAATGCAAACCGGGAGTTGGTGCTGTACTATTCAGGGCCTGGCAGCCGGCAGCAGGAGGCACTTACGATTGCCCGGAGTGAGGCCGGCAAACGGCACGATAATCTCACCATGGACAGCTTGGCCTTTGCTCTCCATCAATGCGGAGAAACAGAAAAGGCGCGTTCTGTAATGTCGAAGATTCTAGAAATTGGCAGTGTTGACCCGGATGTGCTGCGGCACGCAGCTGCACTTGGTTTATCTCCAAAAGCACGCTGAGCAACCATCAAGAAGATGGGTGCTCGCAACCTCCCATCGAGGCGTCACCGCTGACGTTACATTAGCTCTTTACGCATGCGGCAAATGGCTGTTCGAATGCGCGTCTTTACTGTACCGAGCGGAGTAGTCATACAACTTGAGATCTCTGTATGCGTTAGTCCTTCGTAGAATGCAAGGTAGATTACTTCTCGCTCGGTGCTGGACAATTGGCTTAAAGCGCCAATGAGGTCATTTTGCAAATGATGAGACGCATTCGCCATTAGGGAAACCGTTCGAAGATCATTACCCTGTTTGGCCTCATCAAAAACGCGTCCTCGCTGTACCCGCCTTATCCTGTCAATGGCCCGGCTTCGAGCTATCATATAAAGCCAGCTCCACACACTAGCCCGTTCAGAAAGATAGAGATCCGCATTCTGCCATGCCTGCATATATACGTCTTGCAGCGTCTCTTCCACGTCATGAAGATTGGCCAACCTTCGCTGTAGGAACATCTCTAGCCGAGTCTTGGTGAGTGTCCGGAGTTCACTTATCGACTCCTGGTCTCGATGCGCCATTCGTGTAACAAGTTCCTTCAATGTCTCATCATCTGAATACCTAAATGGTGTCCTGGACAACTTGCTGTTTTCGCCAGAGTCGGCCAACCCAATGAGTATCCGGGGGGGCTCTAATATGAATTGTCTTGCCATTGCAATGAATGCAAGAGCACCTGAATAACCAAACAAGATAAGTGTGGCTTCCGGGAGTAATAGGACGGGATTTGTTAGTGAACCGGTAAAATTGTAACCAGGTGTGTAATTTAGTCGTTGAATGCCTTAAACCGATCGAAGCATTTCTTCGCAATCGCCGCATGATTCTTGCCCAAATCGTGCCCGGCGCTTTCGAACATCATTAATTCTGTGCGGCCCGCAATTAGCTCCAATGCCTTTTGCATCTCGGCTGCCGTCCCAAAGCCATCCTTACCACCATGAACAAACAACGACGGCGTCCGCAATTGCGGAAAGTGCGCCGTACGCAATTGATCCGGCTTTTCCGGTGGATGCAGCGGATAACTTAGCAGCAGCAATCCGGCAATCAGGCCCGGATGTTCCGAAGCCATTATCGTCGCCTGTCTGCCGCCATAGGAATGCCCGCCAACGTACACCCGGTCACAACCATCGCGCCGCAATTGGATCACTTCTTCGTACAAACCGGCCCGATCGGCCTCAGCATCTTTGGGATGCGGAGGCCCATTCGGCTTTCGTACACGAAAATCCAGTGTATGTCGAATTACACGAAACCCGGCTTCTTCAAACACAGCATCAAGCGCCTTCAAAAGCGGAGCATCTCCGTTTGATCCAGCGCCGTGCGTAAGAATTAAGCCGTCCTGCATTAGACAATCACGCAAGGGTTGGAAAGATCGCCAAACTCAGGCACGTTGATTGTGCAAATATCACCTTCTGCCAATGCCGATACTTCCGTCACAATGATCCCCGTGCCGGTAAGCAATACCGATCCAGCCGGAACCGGGTTGGCCCGCAGCAGGTATTCAATCAGAGTTTCAATTTTGCGGCCCAGTTTTGCAGTTGACGTACCACCCTCGAATGTTACCTTGTCGCCGCGGTAAATTTTCAAGGTCATTTCCAGGTTGTATGGATCGGTCAACTCATCGGCAGTTATGATTACAGGGCCTAACGCACAACAGGCCGTGTACACCTTTGACTGCGGCAAATACAGCGGGTTTTCCTTTTCAATGTCCCAGGCCGAAACGTCGTTGGCGATGGTGTAGCCAATCACGTTACCCTTGCTGCCCAATACTACGGCCAGCTCAGGCTCAGGGGCGGTGAACTTGGAATCGAAGCGAATGCCGATACCCTTGCCAGGTCCAACGCAAACGCGTGCGTTGCCTTTGAAGAAAATTTCAGGCCGTGCTTCGGGATTGAAAACGTAAGCATAGAATCCTTCGCGGGTTCCGTGTTCAGAATCGCGAAAGCTGGCCGACATTTCATAGGTACAGCCACAAGCCCAAACTTCCACCGGCTTGATGGGGATGATCGGTTGCGCTTGTACCAGTTGTTTGCTGGCCATTTGGGCAGCAAGAGTTTGTAATGTGGTCCCCTCAACTTCACTACGTTGAATGAGGTTTTGTACGTTGTGGCCTGGGATAGGCCGTGCGTGGCCGTTTTCAAAAACGGCTGCTGTAACTTCGTTATTCCAACGGATCTGTCCGATTCTCATGTCTTGTCTTGGCGCCCTTAATACTTGAGGTAAACGGTTTTGAAATCGCTATAGAAATCGAGTGCCGCAGGGCCCTGTTCTTTGGGGCCGAAACTCGAATCTTTGGTGCCGCCGAACGGCAACTGATATTCTACGCCAGCGCTAGGCAGGTTGATGGTCAACAAGCCAGCTTCCATGCCGTACACAAATTCAAATACGCGGGAGAGGTTGCTGGTTTGAATGGATGCAGAAAGGCCGAACGGAATGTTATTGGCAATGCGCAGGGCGTCTGGGAAATCTTTCGCACGCATGATAGCCAGCACTGGTCCAAATACTTCTTCCTGCGCCAGTGTATGATGCTCTTCCACGTCGGCAAAAACGGTTGGCTCAATAAAGAAGCCCTTGTCGTAAGCGCCGCCAGTAAGCCGGTTGCCGCCACACAAAGGTGCGCCATTTTCCTTCTTGCCGATTTCGATGTAACGCAGATTAGTATTCAACTGATCTTCATCAACCGCAGGGCCGATGTCGATACCAGCCTGCATACCGTCGCCAACCTTCAACTTCTTGGTCCGTTCCACAACAGCAGCAACAAACTTGTCGTAGATGGCATCTTCAACAATTGCGCGGCTGGTGGCAGTACACTTTTGTCCGGTGGAGAACATTGCAGCGTTCACTACATTTTCCACAGCGGAATTAAAATCACAATCGGCCAAAACAATCGTTGGATTCTTGCCACCCATCTCAAGCTGAATGCGCAAGCGGCGCTTTGAAGCTTCCGTGTGCAGCCAATCGCCAACGCCACAGGAACCAGTAAATGAAATAGCTTTTAGCGGCTTGGCATTCACCAGTGCCTCGCCCAACGTACCGCCCGAACCAGCTACGAAATTGACTACGCCTTTCGGAATTCCAGCTTCGTGGCAAGCCTCAACAATTCGCCATGCACAAAGTGGCGAGGCGCTGGCAGGCTTGATAATGACCGTATTGCCGCAAACCAAAGCCGGGGCAAGTTTCCAGGCCGGAATCGCAATGGGGAAGTTCCATGGAGTGATCAAACCAACCACGCCGATTGCCTTACGGATAGCGAACATATGGACACGATCACGCTCAGAAGGAACCAGGTGGCCCGGCAGGCGCGACCCTTCGCTGCCGAAGTAACGGAATATATTGATAGCCCTGCGAACTTCACCCTTCGCTTCAGGCAAAGTCTTGCCTTCTTCGCGAGTCATTTCAGCAGCGATGGAATCAAACTTGCGGTCGAGGATATCGGCCACCTTGAACAGATAAGCACCACGCGCCGGGCCAGCCATGGTTGACCAACCGGGAAACGCAGCGGCCGCCGCATCTGCTGCAGCTTCAATATCGGCGGGCGTGCCTTTGACGAACAAGCCAACAACTTCATCGGTGTTCGCCGGGTTGCGATCTTCAAACGTTGGGCCGTCTACCCACTCACCGTTAATATAATTGCGGAACGTTTCGCTCATGTTTATCCTTAAAAATTATTTGTTCGAGAAATTCACTTTCGGGGCTACGCGTGAACCTGCATCGGTTTTGAAGTAGGCTTCTTCGCGGGAAAAGTTGAACAAACCAGCTGCAATATTATTAGGAAACAATGCGATGTTGGTGTTATATTTCTGTACCGCTTCGTTATACTTGCGGCGCTCTACGTTGATGCGGTTTTCTGTCCCCGAAAGCTCATCCATCAAACGGGAAAAATTCTCGCTCGACCGCAGCTGCGGATAGTTTTCCGATACAACCAGCAACCGGCCAAGGGCGCCGTCCATCTGCGAGTTAGCGGCGATTTTTTCGCCAGGAGTGCGGGCACCAGCCATCTGCGCGCGAGCGTTGGCGATGTTGGCGAATACTTCTTTTTCCTGCCCGGCAAAGCCTTTTACAGTTTCCACAAGATTCGGAATCAATTCCGCGCGGCGTTGCAGGGCAACGTCAACTTGCGCAAAAGCCGCAGCAATGCCTTCCTTTTGCGTAACCATTTCATTGCGTGAACCCATCACCGACATGCCAAGCATGACGACAATCAAAACAATAACGCCAATTACGATCAGTCCAACTTTCATATAAAGTCTCCTATTTCTCCAACTGGTCTACAGCTTCTACCAACGTCTCAATTTGTGCCCGGTACCGTTCAAATAATTCGCTTGCTGCTCCCGGCAGTTTCTTAATTGAACCTTCACGAAGATCCAACAAAGTATAGAACGGTACAGGGTCAATATTGAAGCGCTTCTGGCAGGCTGCTGCTGTGGCTCTCTTCTTCCATTCTACTGGCTCGCCGCTCACAGCAAGGGCATGACGTGCCAAAACCAGAAACGTAGAAACAGAATCCAGCATCAATTCCCGCAGCAAATCATCGGCTTCCCACACCCCGGCAGCCTTCTGGCGCAGGCGCAGCAACTTCGAGCGCAGCTCATGTTCCAACTGCGTACGGTAGTTGTGATCTGAAATTTCAAGTGTCGCAATCACATCGCGCCCAGCCAACACTTTGCGGCTTGCCTTCATGTCTTTGAATTCGATCGGGAACGAATCGGTGGAACGCGCCACTTCATGTTCACTCATCAACAATGGGGCCGGGGAACCTTGTTCGCGCCACCAGCGGAACACTCCCACTGAAGCAGCCAACTCCACGCTGGTCAATTGTGTAAGCACGCAGAGCACGTTCAAGTCGGAATACTTGCCGTGCAATTCGCCATCGGCTCCAGAGCCGTAAAGCACCACGGAAACGATCTTCGACCCATAGGCGCGCGTTAGTTTTTCTACGAGCTGTGCAAGTGCTTTTTCCATTGATTCCTACCAGTCGCGTGATGCGCCACCGCCGCCGGAGTCGCCCCCGCCAAAGCCGCCAAATCCACCACCACCATCGTATCCGCCGAACCCGCCGCCGGAGCCACCACCACGGCGTCCACCACCACCCAACAAATTGCCGAGAATGCTGCCCAGCAGGAATCCGCCCATACCGCCACCGCCACCGCTACCCAAAAGCAGCAGCACGAAAAGCACGCCAATAATAATCACGGGAAGCGGCAAGCCTTCCTTTTGACGGGTGCGCGAAGTGCGAGGTGCCTCTTCAATTTTCACGCCCTTCGCTTGCGCAATCCGTTCGCCAATGACCTTTGTACCTTGAATCAGCGCATCGGAAAAATGCTTCTCCCGCAAGGGCGGGCGCATCGCGTCCAGAACGCTGCCGGAAAATCCATCCGGCATAATCGGTTCCAGACCATATCCAACTTCCAGACGTAATTTGCGGTCCCCGGTAACCAGCAGCAGCAAAGCGCCTTCATTCGATTTCTTCGACCCAATGCCCCACTTGCGATACAGCAAATTGGCCACATCTTCAATCGGTTCGCCTTCCAGCGTCTGAACTGTGACAATGGCCAACTGCGCGCCAGTGGAACGTTCAATCGCCGCAGCGTAACGCTCCAGCTGTACTTTCACTGTAGGGTCAACAACGCGCGCAAAATCACTGACGTAGCCTTCCGGTTTGAGTGCCGAGAAGTCGAAACAGTAGCCGGAGATGGTGAGGCTGGCAAGGGTTATTCGATTTACTATGCTGACTTTAACGCATTCACTAAGGCGATTTCTACCTGCCTTGCACTGATACCTGACACCTATAAAGCGGAGCTTGATTC
>JBBRJC010000195.1:0-6946 GCA_038220135.1 Bryobacterales bacterium
GGCAACCAGCAGGCCAAGAAAGATCGAAATCATTTGCAGCCGCGTCTTTTGCGCTTCCAGGTGTGTGTTTTCGTTCATGGATTCAATCCCGTGGCAACGGCCAGGGCGACGGCACTTTGTTGAAAGTCAGCAAGTGCGCGCCAATACAGCAACTGTGTTTCGATCCTTGTTTTTTCTGCGTCCAGCAAGCGGAGCATGTCCACTCCCCCTTCGCGAAATGCAAATTCGGTAATGCGCGATGACTCCTTAGATCGTTGCACCATGCCCGGTAGTTCGCCGCTCACAAGCTTGCGTTTCAAGGTGTAGTCACTGGTAGCCGCTTGCAGTTCCGCGGCTACTTGCGCTTTCACCGCGCGCACCATCAGCCGTGCACCTCGCAACTCTGCCTCTGCGGCGGCGATCAGCCCTTCATTTTTATTACGGACAGGTAGATTGATTTGTACCCCGGCCAACACCGTGTCGAATCCGCCACTTCGTTTATAACCAACTACAAAGTCGGGATCTGCTTTTGCACTTGCCCGCTGCATCTTCAAGTTTGCCTCAGCCTGCTCAACTCCGTTTTGCGCCAAAACAACTTCCGGACGCCGCTCCAGAATGGAAGCTATGTCGACTGCTACAACTTCACGCAACTTGTCCAGTTCGTCGGTAAATTCCACACTCTCCGGTGCCTCCAATCCAATCTCGCGGTACAGCCCAATGCGCGATCGTTCGGCATCCTGATGGGCGCCTGCCAGTAGCGCATCAACTCGCTGCGCCTCCAGTTGAAGCCGCAGTAAATCCACTCCGGCCGCGGCGCCTTCCTTCACTCGCGATTCAGTATATTTAACCACCTGGCTGAAATTCTGCTGCTCTTCGGTGAGCAACAAAACAAATCGGTGAGTACCGGCCGCTGTCCAGTAAGCGCTTCCCACGCGGGCCGCCAGTTGCCGTCGCAGTAGAGCTTGATCAGCCGCCAAACGGGCCTCATTGGCAGCGGCATGTTCCACGCGCGATTCCCGTTTGCCAGAACGCTCTACAGTTTGCCCGATGTAGGCGAAGGTGTCGGTCTCTCTTAGATAGTTGAGGCCCGGTCTTTCCCAGGCGCGAATATTTTCTTGCTGGAAGTAAAGCCGTGGGTTTGGCTTCATGCCGGCTTGCTGCTTCAATCCCGCTGCGCTGCCGATCCGCTCAGCGTTGGCCGAAAGGAACGGATTCTTTTCCAGCGCGAGCGCCACTGCATCCTCGAGTCCAAGCCTTGTCTGAGCTCCGGCGATGCTGCAAGCCAGGCTCAATAGCAGCATCGGAACTATGAGGGGAATGGGATTGGTCATGGTAACTCTATCAGCATAAGCTGGAAGAGTTAAACACAGGATAAACCGACAAGGAAAAGTCTAGAAAGTGATCCGTAGCACCGCCTGCAAACTGCGCGGTGTGTTGCCTTGCGTGGTAATCAAGCCGAATGTTGATGGGGTTGCCACATCAGTTGACGGTGTGCCAAACACTACTTGGTTTAGCAGGTTCAGGAACTCAGTCCTGAGCTGCAATTTGATACCCTCATGAATCGTGAAGTTGCGGGCCATGGAGAGATTGATGTTCCGGTAATTGTCGCGCCGCAGGTCTGAGTACGTTCTGGCAGAATCACCAAGCCGATACTCACCAGGATTCAAATAGGCCGCAGTGTTGAACCATGGCTTTCCATTTTCTGCATTCTGCCGCGCCTGATCAATACCAAGATCAGCGTTTGATCCAGCAACGCGGTCTGGCCGGCGAGTCGCAAAATTGCCGCTTATGGCGCTGGATGTGCCTATGGTGACGGGTGTCCCGCGCTGCCAGATTGAAGTGCCACTCACCTGCCAACCTTTCAGGAAAACGCGTGGGGCGAATGACTTACTCTTGCGGAACCAGGGCAGTTCCCACACGCCCGCCAGTACGAAGCGATGCGGCACGTCGAAGCGAGAAATAGAACGATCAAGCCGGATATTGTAGATGTTCTCAACGGATGTTCCCTGACCGGAATTGTTGCCCGGTCCGCCGGTATCGATCGACTTCGACCACACGTAATTGCTAGTAGCCGAGATGCCCTTACTAAACCGCTTCTGCATACTGATCTGCAGGCCGTTGTAGCTGAGTGATCCGACGTGTGGACGGTAGTCGGTGACTGAGGTGTATTGCGGAAACGGGGTCAGCAATTGCAGGCGTGTTGCGGTGGCCGAACGCAGGCCGGAATTCGGATTGGTGATGACACCGGTGAACGGGTTGGCAACTTGCGCGCTGAAGAAGCCGGCCGGGCTGGTGGCTCCATATTCGGCAAAGTGATTGCGTGCAAAATCGATGTACTCAACCGGCAATTGGTTTAGGTTCAAGCTCGCAGCAGGCAGGTGCAAACCATGACTGCCGACGTAGGCGATATCCATTGTCAGGTTGGGGCGAATCTGGCGTTGGATCACAAGATTCCACTGTTGGTTGTAGCCCGGCGGTCGTGTTGCTGTGGCGACGGTTATGCCTTGGCCGATGGCCGTGAGCGCGCCTTGGGAATTGCCGGGAGGGGCTGGAATGCCACCGGGAAACGGGTTGGTTAGGAATACCGTTGGAGAAGCAGTTCCACCGGGTTGGATCACCTGAGTGGTGGTATCGGACTGGGCCACTGATGTTGTGAAAACGTTGCCGATTGCTGAACCTTGCTCAACGGAAATCGGGACGAAGAATAGTGCATAGCCGAGCCGCACCGAAGTCTTCTGATTCACGCGATAGGCCATACCAACGCGGGGCGCAAAGCGCTTCCATTGTGTGGAACTCTGCGGCCCTTTGGGAAAGCTAAGCAGGCCGGGCAAATTCTGGTATCCGCCGCGCAGCAGCAGCACTGCCGGGTCAGTTGGGTTGCCCACTTTTCCCGTCAGCGGCGAGGGCGCATAAGGATCGAAGCTGGTTACTTGCTGGTGGCTTTCAGCGGTGGGTGTTTCAAAATCCCAACGCAGGCCCAGGTTCAAAGTCAGGCGGCTGCTCACACGCCAATCGTCCTGAAAGAAACCGGCGCCGTAATGATGGTAGAGCGTCAGGGGAACTACAGATTCTTTCGAGATTCCAGAAGGGATTCCAAGCAACATTGAAGCGAGGGAAGAGCCGGTTTCCTGAATGTTGGGGACGCTGGCCGAAGGGCTGGGTCCGCGTGTTGCGGTGCGGCTGAAGGAAAATGTTCCAGCCGGGTTGTTGTACTGAAATGCGAAGAAGCGCAGCAGCCGGTATTCACCGCCTACTTTAAGCGTGTGGCGTCCGCGCAGGATGCTTAGCGAATCAGCTACTGTTTGCGTGTCGCGAGGTTGATTGTTGCCGCCTCCAGAAATCTGTCCGCTGGTAATTTCACCGGGAATGCCAGAGCCTTCCGGTCCGCCGCTGAAGTTGAAAATGGGGAACGCGGGACTGGGGCCAGCTTGGGCGATGTATCCGGGTAATCCAAGAGTTGCGGTGGGATCGCTGCCTTCGCTGAGTAGAACCTGATGGGCGTGAGCTCGCGTGTAACCGTAGCGGAAATTATTAATGATTGAAGGTTTCACCAGCCACACTTCATTAAAGGTGACGTTGGAAAAAGTGTCGTTAATGGTTCGCGAATTGGAGGCTATCGAATTAAGAAAGTCCGGCTCTGCTTGAAAACGGTCTTCCACGCTGATGCGGCCGAACAGGCTGTGCTTTTCGTTAATGGTGTGGTCGATGCGGCCTGCAAAAAGGTCACGCTGAAAGTGGGTCGTGCCAGAATAAACGTAATTATCGGCGAGCCCGGGCTGGTTGGGAAGCGGGAGAAATGTGAGCAGTTTAAGACCGATCGGATCGAGACAGGCGGCCGTGCGAGCACCACTTCCACACTTGGGTAACAGGTCTAACCGATTCCCGGAAATGGGTTGGCGTTTGCCGCCATCTAATGGAGTGTATGGTTCGTATAGCTGGCCAAATCGTGCAGCAGAGCCGTCTGGATCGGTGAGCGTGCCAGGCCGGTTGGCACCTGTGAGCAGTTCCGAAAGATCGCCATTATGCATTTTGGCGGTGGGCAAAGTTAACTGCTTGCTAAAAGGATTTGCTTCGCGGCGTCCTTCGTAGTTGAAGAAGAAAAAGGTTTGCTTCGCCTTGCCTACCTTTGGAATTGCTAAAGGTCCGCCGAGCGTGATGCCGTATTGATTTCGCTTCACTGGAATGCGAGGCAAAGCTGGGGTGCCGTCGGTTTTCAGGCCGCGCCGATTGCGTTGCCAGCCGTTGGCGTTGAGCACTCCGTTCTGAAAGTATTCATAAAGCGCGCCGTGAAATTTGTTGGTTCCGCCCTTGGTGATGAAGTTGACGACCGCGCCGCCGGTGCGTCCGTATTCGGCGGAGAATGCCCCGCTCATCACTTTGAATTCGCGGATGGAATCTTGCGGTGGGCTGACAGCGACGCCATTGAAATCGGCTACGGTATCGGACACACCGTCCAGCAGCACATCGTTGGTTGAGGCCTGGCCGCCGCTAACGCTGAAGTTGGAATCGAAAAAGTTACGATTGCCAGCCGTGCCGATGGGGCCTTGCGCATTGCCGTTTGTGTTCAAATTCTCACCAGCAGAAAGTGCGAAGCCGCCGTCAATAGCACCGGGGATGAGGTTGATAAAACTCAGAGTGCTTCGTTCACCCGAGGGCAGTTCGGTGATCAATTTATTTTCCACGGTGTGCTGAATGTCCGAAGCTTCAGTGATCAGCACCGAGGCTTCTTCAGTCACCATAACCGTTTCCAGTACTGTTTCCAGGGGAAGCGCCAAATCTATGAGCGCCGATTGGGCAACTTCTAACTTGATGCCCGCACGGCTTACTTTTCCGAATGCCTTGGCCGTGGCCAATACCGTGTAGGTTCCAGGCTGCAAAAACGAGATGCTGTAGCGCCCTTCGTTGTCACTTTTCGCCGTTCGTTTCTGTGATTGTTCTTCCGACGTAACGGTAATGGATGCGCCCGGAACAGCTGCGCCTTGTGGATCGCGGATGGTGCCAACTATGGTGGCGGTAATCGTTTGAGCGAGTGTCGAGGCTGCCAAAAACAGGGCAAGTGTGGTAATAAGTGCGAGACGGAACATTGGTGCGATTATACTCTAGGCAGTAATAGCAGTCTTTGGGGCTACATCGCGGAAGGCGATTCGAAGCAATGGCGGAGCAACAATTGTGGTTGCAACAGCCATGAAAACAACCATGCCATAAACATCCTGTGAAATGACGCCGAGGGTCAGCCCGATTTGTGCCACCACCATGCCCACTTCGCCGCGGGGGATCATGCCGACGCCGATGCGGAGGGCGTCGAGCTTGCCGAGATGAAGCGAACTAAGCCCGCAACCGAGGAATTTCGAAACACAGGCTGCTAATAAAATGACTATCGTCAACCAGATGAGGCTGCTGTTACGGAAGGTGCCCAAATTAATATGCAGACCGATGCCAGCGAGGAAAAATGGAACTAGCAATTCCGTTGCGCCATGGGTTAAATCAGTTACTCGTTGACCCACTTTTCCCGCCAGGGCCATGCCTGCAAAAAATGCTCCGACAATAGCTGCGACGCCAACATATACGGCGGCCACCGAAAGCGTGAAGAGCAGGATCATCGCCAGGGAAAACTCCGCTTCGCTTACCTGCATGGTTTCGTTAAGCTTGGGTACCAATTTGCCCATGGTGTGATTGCCCCAAAGCGCGATGACCACGACAAAAGCCAATGCCAAGCCAACGGTGAGGGCGATTTCCAGGGCATTAACTTCGCCTTTAGCCATGCTGCTTACAATCGCCAGCACAAGCAGACCAAGCACGTCGTCAATTACTGCTGCCGCCAAAATGATCTTGCTGGCACGCTCTTGCAGTAAGCCTTGCGCGGAGAGAACCTGCGCGGTGATGCCGACCGATGTTGCGACCATGGCCGCACCCACAAATATTGCTTCAATCCTTGGATAACCCCAAGCGGACAATATCGCCCAGCCTAAAATAAACGGTACGATTACTCCGCAAATGGCAACTATGGTTGCAGTGCCGCCGAGCTTCAACAACTCCGTGGGATTTACTTCCAGTCCAACGCGAAACAGCAGGAACATGACCCCAATATCGGCGAGCGAGGTGATAAACGGATTCGGCGCTACCCATCCAAGAACGCTTGGACCAATGAGTACGCCGGCCAGAATCTCACCAACAATACCGGGTTGACCGAATCTTTCAAACAACTCGGCGAGCAGTTTAGCAGTGCCAAACATAGCCAACATCGCTAAGGGAATGCGTGCAGCTTCCGGAGGCGCGTTGAACAAAAAGAGGGCTGGTTCGAACAAAGTGAGAATCCTAGCTGGCCTTAGCCAGTGTCCGTTCTTTTCTGTAGCACCACAAATTCCAAATGCCAGCGGCGGCGATTCCGGCAGCCAGCGGCCAACGCGGTGCTCCTTCTAAAGGCAGAAACTGGAACAGTACAACTGCTCCGATAAAATAGCGCCATCTTAGAGCCATGTTGCCACCGTCCCTAGAATAATCATGATTCCCAATACGATCAATGCTGGAGCCATCAGCGGTTTACCACCCCAAGTTGGCCGCATTGCCGCGTTCTGCGCGTGAGTTCGAATTTGTTGCAATTGTGCCCGGGCAACCTGATATTGATCGTGAGTTTTTGCCAGGTTGAGAGCCTTGATGGTTTCTGCTTCCGCAGGAGTCAGTGCACGAAGACGCCACCAGAGTTCACCCAGTTTGAGCTGTGAGAAATAGTGATTGGGGTCCAGTTGCAGAGCCCTTTCGAGAGCGTCAATCGACTTGTAGGAATCGAAGTTGACGGCGTGAGCCATGGCCAAATATGCCTGCAAATCCGGCGATTGCGGATTTTCCAGACAAGCCTTTTCCAGTGCTTGAACGTGGTTCCTGCGCACTTCCGGAGGAACCCCCTGGGGGTCCCTCCATTGTGGAAGCGCAAGCGAATTGTTTGTTGTTACTGTAATTTCGCTTGTCA
>JBBRJC010000196.1:0-6918 GCA_038220135.1 Bryobacterales bacterium
TTCAGAACTTCCGGGCCGCCCATGGTTGCGATGTGCGCGTTTTGCGGTGTGCCAATCACTCGTTCGGGCTTGGTAAGTCCGGCCGCGTCGATTGCCGAAAGTGTTTCGCGCAGATGATTTCCAAACCTGCCGTACATGTTAGATGGTGCTCCAATCTAAAACTACTTTGCCGGAATTGCCAGTGCTCATCGCCTCAAATCCTTTCTCAAATTCCTGCCAGCCGAAACGGTGCGTGATAATCGGCGAAAGGTCCAGCCCACATTCCAGCAGCACACTCATTTTGTACCAGGTTTCGTACATCTCACGGCCATAGACGCCGCGGATTGTGAGCATGTTGAAAATCACTTTGCTCCATTCGATCGACATTTCACCGGGCGGAATGCCGAGCATTGCAATGTGGCCGCCATGGGCCATGTTTGCCAGCATGTCGCGGAAGGCGCTCGTATTGCCGGACATCTCCAGGCCCACGTCAAATCCTTCCGACATATTGAGATGTTTCTGGGCATCGGCTATGCTGCTTTGAGCGACATTGAGCGCCAGATTGACTTTCATTTTCCGCGCCAGTTCCAGGCGGTACTCATTGACGTCGGTAATTACAACGTGGCGTGCGCCGGCGTGGCGGGCAACTGCGGCGGCCATAATTCCGATGGGGCCGGCACCAGTCACCAGCACATCTTCACCCAACACCGGGAACATCAGCGCCGTGTGGACGGCATTACCAAAAGGATCGAAAATCGCAGCAATATCAAGGTCGATTCCAGCGTGATGCTTCCACACATTGGACATCGGCAGGGCAATCAATTCGGCAAAACAACCGGCGCGAGTAACGCCCACACCTTTGGTATAGGCGCACTGGTGGCGGCGGCCGGCCATGCAATTGCGGCAACGGCCACAAACCACGTGCCCTTCCCCGCTGACGATTTCGCCGGGATGAAAATCGTTCACGTTGGAGCCGACCGAAACAATTTCGCCCACAAATTCGTGGCCAATTGTGAGAGGCACAGGAATGGTTTTTTGAGACCAGGCGTCCCAGTTATAGATGTGCAAATCGGTGCCGCAGATGCCGGTGCGCAGCACGCGAATCAGGACATCGTTGATGCCAATCTCCGGTTCAGGAACGTCTGAAATCCACAGTCCCTTCTCTGATTTATTCTTTACCAGTGCCTTCATGATCCCTCCACTATACTGTAGGTCCTATCCAGTATTTTTAATATAGGTGGGGCACTGGTCACTTTTCGCCGTGACGTGGCGTATGCCATGCGCAACCCGGTTTCGGGGCGATGTTACTGAACGCTGTCTGCGACCCCATCCCCTTGTTATTGCAATGGCACCCTGACCAGTGGTGGCGATCTGCATTCGAAGCTGACCGAGGCGTCGCAGCATTTACGGTATTTCAACCGTTACTTTCAGGGCCGAAGCGTCTATTTAACCTGCAACAAAAATTCCCGTAATAGCTCCGATGAGGGTGAATAAATACGGACGAAGTGAGCCCCTTTCTTGAGTGCTGGAGCAGTTACAGCAAGTTCAGCACCCTGCTTTGTTGCATTGGTGGTAAAAACGGCACTTCCATTTGAATCCACAATAGTTACGCGATAGCTGGCAAACTGGGCGAGGCCGTCGAGGTTGAGTTTAAGGTCGATCTTGCGGTTCGCAGCAACCGTTTGCGAGGCTGCTTGCCCACGGGAAGTTTGAAGCGCCAATTGCTGCGGCGGATCATCGACCGAATTTCGGGATGCAGGTATTACAAAAATGAGGGCGGCAACGGCACAAAGTGCCGCTACAACGGGCCAAGGTTGAATCGACAATCCTCTAATACCGTCGCGAATACGGTCCCAAAGGCTATCGGGTTCAGGTTGGGAGGCTAGCCGTTGGGCTGCCTCACGAATGTGGATGAGATAATCATCCATTTCCTCCAAAGCTACTTGGCAGGATTCGCAGACGAGCAGGTGCTCCTCCGCGTTGTCGCACTCATCAAGGGAGAGCTTGCCCATTGAGTACTTTTCAATCGTTTCCGCAGTCAAGTGATCGTTTGCCACTATGATCATATTATTCCTTCCCATTCCTAGGTTCCAATAATTTTCCGGCCATCATGGCCAAAATTAAGAGAGGGTTGTGATTCTCCGATCTCTCTCTCTCTTATTATTAGTAGCCTGAGGAGGCAGAAGCTCTCATACTTTTGTTTTCCAGATTTTTCCTAGAGAGCTGTTTTTTTCCGATGCTGCCAAATCGCGCCTTGGCACGGGACTTCAGCAATCGAAACTGAGTTTCCGAAAGATGCATCTCGGAACAGATTTGCTCCTGGGGTTGTTCCCGAAGATAGAACCGGATGAGAATTTCGCGATCACGGCGGGAGATGCCTTTCAGCACCTGCGACATAATTGACACCTTTTCTTCGTCCAACAGTTGCGTTTCCGGATCCTGGCGGCCGTCAGGAACACGAATCCCAGATGTGATTTCGGTTTGATTGTTCCGCAAATGAACAATTTGATCGATGTGTGAAGCAACCTGACGGCGGACCACAGTGCGCACAAACCCCATCAACCGCTCTGGCTCCCGCAAATCACCGCGTTTGATGGCATTGATCACGATCAGAAAAGTGTCATGAATTTTATCGTCCAATTCCTGCACGCCTAGTTGCCGGCACAAATAAAGACGGACACCGCAGGAAAACATCGTGTACAACTCTTCCATCCCCTGCGGATCGTCTTCCCGAATTCGCTCTACCAGTTTCGCCCAGTTCACGTGAGATATGGGCACCGTATTGACGGGTGGTTGCTCATCGGGAACTTCAACAGATTCTGGATTTTCATTTACCATTTGAAGCATGAAACTATCCTTTTCCGACCACGAAAAATGCAGCCCAAAAAGCCGGCCGCTTTCGAAACGTACTTGACCGCAAACTGGCAAGCTGAGCCTGCCTTAATGCCTCGGCAACCTGCGCGGGAGATACGCGGCCGCTATAACGGGCGAGTTGTGAATAAAATGTAGCAAAAATCTCACCGCTATCGTCAGGGGTAGGCCACTGGCTGGCAATCGTTGCACCGGCGCCGGCAGCCAACCAGGCACGGGTCAGACCCATCAACCCGCTACCCGGCAAACCGGCACCGATACCGGAACTGCATCCGCTCATCGTAACCAGATCGGCATTCGTGCTTAAAGCGGCGATATCAGTTGAAGTAAGTAATTCCGGATACCCTTTGCCGGTGAGGCTGAGCGCCAAGGCCGCTTCCGGTTTGGCTCCGTTTTGCACAAAGTGCCCGGCGAAGTGGATCAGCTTCGGATGAGTGGCCAACGAATCTCGAATGGTAGCGAAATTGGCCCGTTCACCGGTGAACAATTGCGCTTGCCCCAAAGAGCGAAGTGCGCGGGCGCATTGTTCCAATTCCCGTCCACTGTTGGGGAGTCGCGGCAACTGAGTTTCTGAAACCGGAAACTGACCGGGGCTTGAGAGCCGGTCATCGATTCGATTATAAATGGGATCTCCTATACCGAGAAACCCTTGAGCGATGGCGCGATCTTCGGTTTCTGGGATTTGAAAAGAGGGCAAAATTCGCAACGAGTGCTTTTCGATAAGGTAAGTGCCAGCACGGTCCAAAGGAAGTGCGGCGAAAGGAACAGTGAAGAGTTGGCGATCGAGGATCAGGAGCCACTCGGATTTCTGGCGGGCAAGCGGCTCAACCTGCCCCAGTAAGGAATCCGACAGTTCCTGCCCGGCCTGATCCAGATTGGGTTCGTTTTGCGGACTCTTCAATAGCGTTAAGTATCGCTGCAACTGCCTTGATATAACCAATTGATTTGGAAGCTTCTTAATCGAAAGTCCCTCACGCGTTAGGACCCAGGCCAGCGTGCTTTCCGGTGAAAAATGAAAAGCTATCAGCGCCTGGCTGGGGGTTAAAGCATTAATCGATTGCTTGCGTGCCAACTGCTGAACTTGCGACTCCCTTGTAGCCCCAGTGATTCCCGCCTGAAGCTCCAAATTACGCAATGTAAGTCGAAGATCAGCCGTATCGGCCACGGCACCTGATGGATTAAAGACTGTGTTTCCTTCAATTTGCCGAAGCTTAGCTACAGTATCATAATAGGCTTCTGGCAGATTCGCAAGTGGCGCACCGCCTTGCTGTTTCAGCTGTCTAAAGCTCCAAGCATGATTTTCCTGAGCGGTAAGGAAGCTTTCCCAAACCAAGTCAGAATTCGAAGTTGACCCGAGAGCCTCATTGGAGGAAGCCTCGATGTAGGAATCGTAAAGGCTCTGAAATTCCGTTTCAGCAGCGGTGCGCAAGCCGTCAACTGGAAGAATGTCCAATTTCCAGGAGCGAGCCAAGGCTATCGCCGCCCGCAGATCAACCAAAGCTTTATGATTGTCACCTAAAGCTTGCAAAACACGGGCTCTATATTGCAAGATAGTCCATCGCTGAAGGGGCGTCAGCTTGACGGTGGTGCAGGCTGCGGCACGGTTTAAGAAAGATTCCGACTCCAGGAAACGCTTTTGCTTGAATCGAAGAACACCCATCTTGCTGTAAGACAGGCAAATCTGAGGATTCTTTGAAACTACCCGAAGCCTGAATGCCTCCGTCAGGGCGACTTCCGCATTATCGAGTTCATCCATCAGCATGCGCTCGTAGCCCAAATTGTCCCAAGCGGAAGCTTCAAGCCCAGCATCGGAATGCCATGCAGACTTGGCTATCGCTCTATGGAAGTACTGTTCAGCGCTCTGCCAGTCCTTTTTACGCGCTTGAATGCGGGCAAATCGCAGGAAAATGTTCACGGAATAGCTGAGATTTTCGTCCCCAGTGATATTCGCCTCTGCTTTGGCGGCAATGGCAGCGGCTGAATCCAAATCTCCCTGATCATGATAAAGTGATGCCAGATTCAAGAGAATCGAGCGAAGCACCGGCACATCGTGATCTTGTTCAGCCAGGGATAACGCTTCCATATATAGGTTGGTGGCAGAGCGATAATCTGTAACAGCCAGGCGAATTCCTGCAAGATTATTGAGAAGACGCGATTGGGCACGCGTATCGCCGTCCAAGCGGGCGGACTTAAGGCCGGCACGATACAGCGCTGCAGCTTCGCTGAATTCCTCACGCTGTTGCAAAACGGCGGCCTTCGTGGCCAGTTGCTGATACCTAGGTTCAAACCAGGCAGTTTTTGGGTGAGTGGGGCGCTTAAACGCGGAAGAACGATGAGCGGTGCCGGTTAAAAGGATCACCAACAGCAGAAAGAAGGGCGCGCGATAAGGAATACAAAGTTGCACTAGGAATCTTGAATTCGGAGAAGCCGATGATAAAAATCAGGTGGGGCAAGACGCGGCGGACAGTCCCTAGGAGTATCCACAGCGGGATACTCCTAGGAATCATACCAGACTAATTGAACACGAGGTCAACCCAAAAAGGGCTTATTGCGAAAAGTTCGTGCGACTGCTCGCGCACGGGGAAACGTGTAAAACGTTCAGATTACAGCAGTTCGTTAATGATGATGATGATGATCGGATCCATCTTAGTGTCCCAAGTGAGGCTGTTAGCCAGTGGTTCTGGCTACAACCGTCGATTGAGAGTACTAGTAGTCCTGATATCGACTGCAGATGTGGTTTTGCATGTGACAGAAAATAAAGCAGATTGAGGCGACAAGTTCGTGTGAATGCATTTGTTTGGGTTAGCAGTTTTGAAAATAGGCGTTGGAAGGGTCACTAGTACTGCTAGTCGAAATTGAGGAGAAAATGCGGCTTGGAGTCGCGCACGCTACTGAGATGGAGGTATCGAAAACCTACACAAAGACTCTTAATTAAAGTTTTTCAATGCAGCGATACCGTCGCATTTTCAAAGTTCGTTTCGAACGGCAACGTTGGGCTTCCGCGTATTCGGCACCAGGTTCAAGCTTTTCGCCGTAAGGTCCGTTACTCTGGCAGCGCTCGGCATTTACAGCCTATGCAGTCAATCAACGGAAACAGGAGATGGGAATTCGTCTGGCGCTGGGAGCGACTGCGACGAACATCAAGCTTCTGGTATTGCCCCTGGTAGTGCAACTGGTCCTCCAGCGAGGCGCGATTGCGGTTCAGCAACCTTGGCCCCGCCCCCCATGCAGGAGCGTAGAGATACAGAACTGCGGGCGCGGCCCAGGCTTTCCCGGAATCCGACAAAGTGACACCATCTATCGCCATTCCGATTCGCGTAGTTCCACCGATAGCGCCGCTTCTTGCGCAGCCTTCTTTTCATCACCTATTTGGAAGTACAGTTTAGACAATTGCAGACGGATGCGAGCATCCCTGGGCGAAGCGGCAGCGGCGCGCTTGAGAACCTCAATCGCTTCGGCTTGATTACCGGCGGCGGCAAGCGCGCGGCTCAAGCCCAATAATGTTTCCGCGTCATCGGGCGTCTTCTCCGCGGCTTGGCGCAACCACTTAAGGGCTTCAACAATGTTCTCCTCTTTCAGAAACACTTCTCCTAATACCTGATAGCTCAATGGAAAAGATGGATCCAACTCAAGAGATCTTCGCAACGCCTTTTTCGCCTCTTCATAAAGGCCTGAGAATTGAAGTTGAAAGCCGAGCCAGGCGGCGATTTGAGCCGATTTTGGGAAGCGCGTTGCCGCTTGCCGGGCCAGGGCGAATGCCCCCGCGGTATCCCCGTTGCGCTGGCGCGCCTCAATCAAAAGCAAGTGAATTTCTACGTCCATTGGCGGGGTGTTCACGATAGGGGCAAGCAGTGGGATCGCCTCTTCCGGATGGGCCGTGGCCACGTATTGCGAGGCGAGCAACTTGCGGGCATCGCGATGCGACGGATTGGCGTTATGGGCGATGCGGAGGTGGGTAATCGCCGCATTGAGCTCATGCAGTTCCACTAACACGGCTCCTAGCAGAAAGCGGCTTTCGAATTGTTTTGAGTCCAGCACGAGGCTTTGTTCAAACGCCTGCCTGGCTTC
>JBBRJC010000197.1:0-6877 GCA_038220135.1 Bryobacterales bacterium
CTCACTCAACACGGCATTGCTGTAGCCGGCTCCGGGTTGGACAAGGCGGCCGCGCACAACGGCACCGTGCTCGAACGCAAAGGCACGCGCTTTGGATTTCTGGCGTTCACCTACGATCAACTTAACGGCAATTACAAAACCGATGATGATCGCATTGCCGGTTTCGATGTGGCGCAAATGCAGCTTGATGTAAAGGCCCTAAAACAGCGTGCTGATGTTGTAATAGTCTCGATGCACGCCGGCATTGAATATGCATCAAAGCCACACCCGATGCAGACTAACTTCGCCCATGCGGCAATCGATGCAGGGGCGGCGGTAGTGCTGGGGCATCATCCACACGTGACGCAGCCGGTGGAACAATATCACGATGGTGTGATCTTTTACTCCCTGGGAAATTTCATATTCGATCAGTTTCACAGGCCGGAAACAGAAAAATCGTTCCTGGCGGAAATCGTCTTTATCAATGGAAAGCGGCACAGTTTTCGAACCATCAACTTACAGTTGGAAGCCACTGTCCCGAATGTGGTCACGAAATAATTCCCTTGCGAACTGCATATAGAATCAGTTCCGGAAGGCCATGCAAATTCAACTTCTCCATCAAATTGCTGCGATGCGTTTCCACGGTGTAAAGGCTCAGAACAAGGCGCGCGGCTACATCTTTATTCGATTTCCCTTCGGCCAATAACTGCAGCACTTCGCGTTCCCTGGCCGTCAATAATTCGTAGCTGTCTTCAAGCCCCCGCTGCCGCATTTGACGGACATAATCGTCTACCAGCACGCGGCTTATCGCTGGGCTGAAAAACGCTTTTCCGGCATGCACGGCAAACACCGCAGCAATCAAATCGCTCTCCGGGGAATCTTTCAACAGGTACCCGCGTGCGCCCACATTCAGCGCCCGTAACACGTAGCCTTCATCGGAATGCATGCTCAAAATAACCACGGCCGTCTTTGCCGATTTCGCCGTAATCTGACGGGCGGCTTCAATCCCATTCAGATTCGGCATCGCCACATCCAGCACCGCAACATCGGGCATCAACCGCTCCGCCAATGTGATCGCCTCGCTGCCGTCTGCTGCTTCGCCAACCACTTTAAACTCCGGCTGACGTTCCAAAACCAAGCGCAATCCACTACGAATCACAGCGTGGTCATCGGCAAGAATCAATCTGATTTCAGCCATTCTTGCTATCACCTCCAAGCGGCAACTTAATGGAAAGCCTTGCACCCTCCCCAGGCTTGGACGCAATCAGGAACTGCCCACCCAGCGTCGAAATCCGTTCTTCAATTCCTAACAAACCCAACCCCTTTTGCCTGGCCGGATCGAACCCGCAGCCGTCATCGTGAATCTCAAGCAGCAGTTCATTTGCGCGCTCCTTCAGTTCAACCCGCACCAATTTCGCCCGCGCATGCCTGGCCGCATTATGCAGTGCTTCTTGCACCACCCGATACACGCATGTGCGCTGCTGATCGGTAAGTTTGGCACCAACCCCATGGCCAATCACATCCACCTGCATGTCCATGCGACGGGAAATTTCTCGTGCCTGCCATTCCAGAGCCGGTACTAAACCCAAATCGTCCAGCATCGATGGACGTAACAACAACGACATGTTTCGAACCACACCCACCGTTTGCGAAGTCAGCCTTTGTATGGATTCCACGTGCTGCAGGCCGGTACTTTCAGCATGCTGTCGAAGCTCAGCTGTTAGATTAGTTGCCTCCACTAAGATCGCTGAAAGCGACTGGCCAATTTCGTCGTGTAAATCTCTCGAAATCGACCTTCGTTCAGCTTCCTGCACGTCCACAAGCCTTGCCGACAGCTCACGCAATTCCGATGTGGCGTGCTGCACCTGTTCATAGCGAACGGTAGCTTCGCGCTCCAGTTGCAGAATCTGGCGAGCCGTCAAAAATGCAAGCACCAAACCAATCAACCCGGCACCAAGCAGCGTGTAGCGGACCTGTCTGCGAAAGCCTTGAAACAGAGCGGACACTTCACCGGCACCCAACAATAGTTGCTGCTCATTGAGTAAGGCCACTTGGTCAGCCAGCCCCAGAACAGCGCTTCGCCGCGGGTACACTCGTTCTCGCAGGAATTGATACCCTTCTTTGGTGCGCCTGGCAGAGTCCCAGGAGAGAGCCGGATTTAGCACCTTCCAGTAGCTTTCAATTTCTTTACGCAGTTGGTTGAAAGTGGTTTGCTCGGCTGCCGGCATCATCGCTTCGTATTGTTCCAAATGCGTATTGGTCGAGCGGTTGAGTTGATCCAACCGTTGCAGTTGCAATTCCGAACGGGCCGCGTCGGCGTCTAAAACATAATCGCGAAAAAGCGTTCCTGACAAATAGAGCGACGACCGGATTTCGGTGAGCGTCCGGTTTTGTTCCAGAAAGCGCTGCTGAGTAGCGGCGCTGCGTGCTTGAATCTGCGCCAGCAGCCGTTCAATCTGAAATACGCCGAAACCCATCAACACGAAAAGTCCGCCGAAACCGAGGAGCAGGATGAAGCGCGTCTTGCCGATCAGGGCGGCTGTAAAGCGGCGTACCGGGCTATCGTCGGCTCGCCTCATTTGTGCTGCTACTTCCCGAGTTGCTTGCGCGCTTCGGCTTCCGCCGGATAAGCAAAGCAAAGCACGATGGAATCTTCTTCAGTTTCCGGCAGAGCATAAGTGGCCAGCAGTTTCCTGGCCTGCTCCTTCTTGCCTGCTTTATTGAGGGCGATCGCTTCCAGGTCGCGCCAAAAGAATTCCTGCAGTGGATTCATTTTCAAGCGCGCCTGCGCCAGATGCAACGCCGCCTCTTCGTAGTGACCTGAGGCGATCATTCCCACTGCGGCATAGGGATGGCCACCAAACCGCGCCTTCCAGACATCAGCAGTTGCATCGGGTTGCGCGAGTGTTGCCGCAACGCCAACCACACCACG
Source organism: Bryobacterales bacterium (assembly GCA_038220135.1). Lineage (GTDB taxonomy): Bacteria > Acidobacteriota > Terriglobia > Bryobacterales > Bryobacteraceae > JANXSF01. The sequence goes on from JBBRJC010000197.1 coordinate 2,912, forward strand.
TAATTGCGGAGCGGCGGGCAAGCTTTGGATAGACTTGCGCGCCCAATCTTCAGCCTTCGACCGGTCCCCTTCTGAACGGGCCCAGATGGACAATTGACCAGCCGCAGCAGGATGCTTTCCGTCTGAAGCAAGCTTTTCCAAACGAGCTTTTGCAGCCGCACGATTGCCTGAAAGATATTCCCATTGCCCAAGCCGCTGGTCAACCGATGGATCATTCAAGCCCTTGCGAAATGCAATAAATTCCGCGTAGTCGCTGGCCGCCCCTTTCGCGTCACCGGCACGCAGCCTGGCCCATGCGGCCTTGCGCATTGTGTTGCCTCCGATGAATGACGGCTTCTTTGCAAAGGCGGATTTGAAGGAAGCTTCCGCTTCAGCAAAACGTCCGGACATGTAGTAAATTTCGCCGATCGAATCATCCACATTGGCATCGTTCGGGGAAAGCGCGCGATAACGATCCAAGCTTTTTTTCGCCGCCTCAAAATCGCCCAGGAATGCTTCGCTGTAGGCTTTCGAATTCCAAGTCTGAACGGAAGACGGTCTCAGTTGCGTTATCTTCGTATACCAACGAACGGCCACATCAAGACGGCGGGCCGTGGTTGCAAATTCTGCGGTTTCATTAGCAAGCTGAATATCAGCCGGATACAGTTCTGCCAGTGCCTCGAACTTTGCCAATCGCTCCGCAGCAGTAGCCGTAGGCGGCATTGCACGTACAGCCAAAGCGGCCCGCTCCAATGGCGGAATCGTCTTCTGCGCCAAGGCCCTCAGGGCAACTTGATCGCCCCCAGTGCGTGTTGCCAATTCCAGCCAAGCCACACCGAAAGCAGGATCTTCTTTTACAGCGCCTTCCAACCGCGCAACCACTTCGGCTTTATCGCGCAACGCAAAACTTTGTCCATACAAAGCGAGAGCCTTGCCATTTCGAGAAGGCAAATTGCGCAACGGTAAGCCTAACTGGGCACTCAATGAATCAACCACTGCCACTGCATCCCTATTTTCCACGACGATGGTTTTGGTGGAATGCGTTACGGCATCCTCCACAACCAGGGTGCCTCGCAGTACACCCGCGCGCTTAAAGAAATAGCCGCTAATTTGTTGGGTTGCATCCACGCGCGGGGCCTCGCTTGCGCGATCCATCACATGAGCCACTGATGCGGGTTGCCCGGAAAGCTGCGCCTGCCACATGCGAGGAGCAGCAGCGGAAATCCAGTCCAGGCTGGTATCGCCTGAAAGGTTGTCGAACGGTAGAATTGCAACCCGCTCGATACCACCGGTAGCCTCTTTTCGGCAAGAAACAGTGAGAACCAGAAAAAACGCAGCGGCCAGAATTTGTTTCAGACTAAAGGACACGAGTCTCCATCGTCATCAGTTGTTGAAACTCTGGCAATTCACGAATACCAGCAAATTCCGGCTCTTCCATGAACTTCTTCTTTTCCTTGAAGCCTTCTTCGATGGCCTTACGCATGTAGCTCAATGCACGTTCACTCGCGCCAGCCTTGGCATAAGTTTTCGCAAGATAGTAGTGGAACTTTGCCCGTTCATTGATTGTCCGTTCCTGCAATAAAACACCTTGCGAGCTGCGATGCTCAAACACTTCCGGATCAAGCTCAAGTGCCTTTTGATAAGTCACCAGCGCAGCCTGATACTGCTTGCGGGCAAAATAAGCAGTGCCCAGATTGCTGTGTATGGAAGCCGAATTGGGAGTTAACAGAAGCGCCTTTTTATACTGCGCAACGGCCCGTCGATAACTTTTTTCCGCATAGAAAACAGTCCCCAGATTGTTCACTGCTTCCGGGTAGAGGGGATTGGCTTTCAACGCCAAATCGTAATGCTTTTTGGCGTTGCGCATATCCATAAGCTGATGATACGCGATGCCGATTTTGTTCGCCAGAATGGCCGAACCAGCAGGTCCTGTCTTATACATGTCGATAGCTTCGCGATACATCTTGCGGGCCATCATAATGTCGCCCCGCATTTCCGGCGTTAACGCAGGCGTTAGCTCTGCAGCTTTAGGCGGCGTATCGTTGGGCAAGAAACGTTGCGGTGAATTGATTTGTCCGGCAATCCCTGGAATCGCAACCACAATAACGGTGAAGGCGAAAATGCTGGAAACCATATTCGCGCCCCTCCTTATTTAATACAAGCACATTCAGCAGACTCCCAATGCAGAATCCGCTATCCAACTCTTGTTTCAATCTTAACGCTTCTTTCGGAAAAGTGTAGCGGCCTATTTGAAGATGTCTTTTATCCGCCCGAAGAAGCCCTTCTTTTCGTCCTTGCCAGTGGTGGCTGGATCTTCATTGGGATCACCGGACTTAGGTGGCTTTCGCGGATCAATGCGAACCGACGTCCGGCCCTGCCGGCGCACCTGTTGCGAATCGTCAGGACGTGGTGTGGAATCAGGCCCATCCCATCCGGAAACCTGCGCCATACCGCGACCACCTCCATGCAACCTGCAGGTATCCAGCGGCTGAGACCCGGTGATAAAGACTTCTAATCGCGGATTGGGACATGCAGGCGTAGCCAATTGCCCGGTCAGCGGATCAACTGAAACCGACACAATGCCATCTGGCGCATCAAACGGGGCCACTGCTTTGTAAGCGCGGTGGGTATGGGCGCGCTTCATAAATTCGGTCCAGATCGGCAATGCCGCCTGCGCGCCTTCCAGATCGATTGAAGAGTTATCATCAAACCCAACCCAGACAACGCAAACCAATTTTGAGGTAAACCCCGCAAACCACGCATCGTGCGATGTTCCAGTTTTGCCGGCCGCCGGTAACCCAAAGCCACGCGAACGAATACCGGCTCCAGTCCCGGTCCGGACAACCTCTTCCAGCAGGTTTACCATCAGATAATTCACACGCGGATCCATTATTTGCTTACGGGTGGCTTTGGCGTCAAAGACATGCTGGCCCGAAGAATCGCGAATGGTCTGCACCCAGAATGGCTTCGATGCCTGACCCTTATTTGCGAACAAAGTGTAAGCCCCGGCTGCCTCAATGGGCGTTACTTCATAAGAACCAAGAGCGATTGCTGGCGTAGCTCGCAACGCGGCACCCATACCTGCCTGCCGTGCTAATTGCATCACTTTGTCGTATCCAACTGCTTCGGCTAGTTTCACAGTGGGAATATTCATTGACTTCGCCAACGCTTGCCGCACTGAAACAGTCCCATACGAAGCTGCGTGATAATTGTTCGGCTCATATGGCTTGCCATCAAACCAGAACGTGGTTGGTTCATCAACCAGCGTGGACGACGGAGTGAATACTTGCCCGCCTTCATGAATCGCCGTATTCATCGCCGCTGCATAGACAAAGGGTTTGAAAATTGAGCCGGGCTGGCGTTTGGCAAGGGCCCGATTCAGCTGACTCATCCCGTAATTGCGGCCACCAACCAAGGCACGAATTTCGCCGGTCTGCGGATCGACGGCAACCAGCGCCACCTGAGCGATATTCTTCTTTTTCCGCTTTAGCAGCAATTTATCAACTTCTACCAATCCAATGCGCACAGCTTCAGAAGCATCCTTCTGCAAATCAGTATCAAGGGTAGTGTAAATGCGAAAAGCCGATTCTTTGAAATCGTGATCGGAAAAGTGCTCCGTCAATTCATCGTTCACCAAATCAATGAAGAAGGAAGAATCGTTGGAATCCCCACCAGTGCGAGTTACCTTCACCTGCGCAGCAGTTGCTTCCCCATATTCCCGGTCTGTTATGTAGCCGTTTTCGCGCATCATTCCGAGTATGATGTTACGGCGGCGCATGGCACGGTCTGGATAGTGGAACGGATCGGTTTGGCCCGGACGCTGAATCAGTCCGGCAAGCGTTGATGCCTCTGGCAGAGTCAATTCACGGATGTCTTTGCCGAAATAAGCTTGTGCCGCTTCGCCGAATCCAACAATGGCGAAGCTACCGCGGTGCCCCATATCAACAACCTGGTTAGCGTAGTATTCGAAAATCTCTTCCTTACTCA
>JBBRJC010000198.1:0-6874 GCA_038220135.1 Bryobacterales bacterium
GATGGCACTTCAAAATCACATTGCGTTGCGACTGCGATCAATGGACGGCTTGGGGAAGGCACAGGAAGCGCTGCAGGCTGCTGCACGGAATAACACGCTGGCGGAAAAATTTGACGGCATCATGAAAGTCTGGGAAGAGGAGCGCGCGGCAACCATCCGCCAGCGCACCCACTGGAGTGAACTTTACCGTTCGATGACAAACTCACTCGATCAGAAAGCTTCCACCGAGAAGGCTGCTCCTAAGCAAGGAGTCAGCAGCAAACCTCAGAAAAAGCGCAAGGCGAGTCAGGAAAAGCTTCCGCCTCAAGCTTCCACTGCCGAACCGCCCGCGAAACTCGCCGCTCCATCGACGGCAACACCGGGCTTGTCAGGATCGTGGATATATAAAAGCAGCACCGGCGCTTGGACTGGCTATGGGGAACCCCAGAATGTCACCCTCGAGTTGCACCAGGAAGGACGCGCCTGGATTGGAACCTACACGGCGCAGTTGCCGGTGCGGCAGGGTGTCAATGATGTGAAGCTGAAGCTCGCCGGTTCGTGGGAATCCAACAGATCCGCCCGTCTCACCTGGAAGTCCGAAAAGCCCGCAGCGGAAGGTTTGATCGAACTTAAATTGAGCGGCGACGGAAGGCTGTTTATGGAGCGCGTAACATCCGGTGATAGCTACATTCCCCGCGGCACGGAGGTGCTGCTAGCGCGGTAGCGAACAGGCGATTCCAACATCATGAACACCCCTCTGCCCGCCCGCAAACTTCCGGCCGATGATTACGGCTTTCTAAAATTGCGCGGCGCTCTCGAGTGGGAGGCCGCCGGAAAACTGCCCTACAAGAGTCTATCGATCTGCGCGACGCTCCAATTTATTCTTATCTTCTGCCCATTGCTGCCGTTCAACTTTGGTGAGAGCGCGGACGAAACACCGCCGGTCAAGCGCGAATCTATGGCGCCTATTTTCATGTCGGCAACCTCCGTGCGACAGAAACCAAAGCCGATGATCCAACCGTCGCCCGAATTGATCGTGCAGCAGATACCTGAACCCCAAAGCTCTGCTCCTTCTGAATTGGCCATCGATTTGAGTTCGTTGGAGCTTTCCTTCGCGGATGATATTTCGGGATTTTTGCCCGAAGTGGTCCGAAAATATGGTGGCGAACTGGCGCTTTTGGATCTTCAGGATAAGACGATAGCGCGATACCTTATGAAGCCGCCTTATTGGGAAGCGCAGGAATGCGTGCGCGATGTTAGCCGCAGATTTCGTCTGATTATGGAACCCTCTCGAAAATGGGAAGTCTTTCGAACGATCGCCGAAAAGTCCGGCGTGGATCTGGCTCAGTATCAGGCCAGCGCTTTATTTGATGCAGTCTTTCGGCGGTGCCTGCAGAGTGCCATTCGAGATAGAGCACTCTCCGGGCCAAGGCAGACAGAGATCCACGTGACAGCGGCTCGCTTGGCGTTTGCTCCGAATCAGCCATGTGGTGTTGAGGTACTTGAGGTGACACTTGCTTCGAATAATTGAAGTAGCGCCGAGGATTCTCGTACTCGTCTTAGCATGCGGCATAATTGCGAGCGGCACACTGGATGGGCAAGAAGCTGGAAAGCTAGTCCCACCCCCTGATTATTCCCAAGCCACCATCACATCATCCTCTGGAGAAGTTGTCAGTTCCTGGCTCAAGTGGTCAAGAGATGGGCGAGACATGGAGAATCAGCTGTTCCGTCAACCCATGGGGGAGGCGCGCCAAACCTTGCAGCGCGTGCTCGGGGAATATGAGGATTTTATTGAGAAGCGTCGCGCCTACAGTGACGCAGTGCTGGCGTATTTGGAAAGCAATCGCACAGAACCACGTCCGGGTCAGCAACCGGTAACGATGGCTGTATTATGTCAGGACCACGTTTACGAAATCGGGACACACCTTGCCGCCTTACGGGAAAAACTGAACTCGATGCGCGAGTTGCCGGAATGGCTTGCAATCCGAAGAAGTGTCCAGCAGGAAAGCGACGCCGCGTTTAAGCTGCAATCCGCCCGCAGAGCAGAGATGCCACTGGAAATGACGTTAGGAAATGCACGTCCCAGCGCATCTGTTTCACTACTTGTGTATCGTAATTTGGATCATCAGTTTATGGACCAGGTTAGCCGCCTATGGCGACGCTATTACCAATCACTTGCCGATGCCGTTGAACAAAAGCCAGGAGGCGCAGCCCCGCTCATCGCAATTCGTGGAGGTGCCGGAACAGCGGCGCCTGCCAAGATTGAGACGGCACCCTCTGACCAGGGAACGAAGTTTCCTCTGATCGGCATCTGGACGTATCTGGATCGATCCCAGAAATTCAACGGCGTTGCAGAACCCACCAACGTGTTATTGGAGCTTTGGCAGGAAAAGGGCGTTCTAATGGGCCGCTACCGTGGTTCAGTGCCTGACTTTAGTGGTCCATTGAAACTCGATCTGCGGTTGCAAGGCCAGATTACAAGAACTGGCACTCCGCAGATCCTCGAGTTCCAATCGAAAGATCCGGCGGCCACAGGACAGATCGTCATCGAAGGGCCAGGCGAAAACGGACTGGAGCTGATGGTGGAACGCAGGGTGCCCGCTGGCAGCGCAATTCCTCGCGGGAGAGAAGTATTGAAGAGGCGTTAGAACTGCAAGCTATTTGATCGGGAAATAGCGGGTTGCGCGTCTTCCGCCTTCCCTCGCCTCGACGGCAAACTCATAATGATTTTTCGCGACCTGTTTTGAAATCGTGCTCAACGCCTCACCAGTCGGTCCGGTCACAATCATCATGCGCGAGAGCTCTTCCAATTTGTCTCCACGCGTGGAACGCAGCAGAACAAACTCGACCTTGGCTAAATTTACCGGATTCCCTTTGCCGTCTTCCACTCGAACTAGAAAATCGGATGGGCCGTCTGGCCTGCTTTCGGGTGACCGCACGGTAGGCAATCGTACGATAGCCAACTCGCGCGACATATTCGCTTCCTCATCGAGGCCCAAATTGATCTGATTCAGTGTGACGTTGGCGAACTGACCGGCATGGCTCGCCGTAACGCGAATCGTCAGTGGACCATTGCCGGTGATAGGACGAATTCGGGGAGCAAGTGCAACACCTGCCTGATTGGTATACGTATTTGCATCAGCCTCGAAGCCGGCGAATAAAACACTTGGCCCCTTAAACGGGGCAGTAAACACGACTAAGACATCACCCATCGGTTGACCATCGGCATCCAACACCCGTACCATCGGTGAAATTGCGCTTCCGCGGGCAGCATTATTGTTCGACCCTTCGCCACGCAAAACTTCCAGTCTGATTGCGGCAAAGCACGGTGATGTCGAAGCTTCCAGGAAGGTCAGTGGCCAAAGCAGGGCAAGCAAAAGATGCTGACTTCGCTTTAGTTTCAACCGGTTTGTTGACATCGAAAAAAGCGACTCCCAGTCAGAATTTCAGCGGCAAAAAACCTTCATCAGACATGTTTACCTTCTTTACGATCATCTCTCCGTTGACCGTCACACCTACCTCATAGGCACCCTCCGCGAGGACGATTTCGGCGGGTGTCTTCAGATTTGTATCGACGCCATTGAGAAACACGGGTGCCCCGATGACGCTGCTCGTCACATGCAAACGCCCCCGCTTTTCAACCAAAGCAATACCTTCGATAACCGGGCTCTTTTCTGCGGCTGACGGCTTCTTCACTTCGTATATCTTAAGAGCATCTCGAAAACCGGGCATCTTGGCAGACAGCGTGTGTCTACCTGGAGCGAACTACATCAGGCACGGTGTGGTGCACGTCAAATTTGGATTTTCATCAAAAACGACGGCAGAACCGGAGGGGCGGCTAACGAAGTTAACTGACACACCTTTTTGCGATCCACGCGGAAGGGGTGCAGCGGTGGGAGCCAGCGCATTCAGCGTCACGGTCTCGACCGGCTTTGGAGCGGCCACCGATTGAGGTGGACTGGATGACACAGTGGCTCGATTAAAAGACTGGGCGTCTGCCAGCGGCTGCGAAACGCGACGGAGCGGTTGCGTTTCAGCCAACGGCGGCTGCTGCGACGGCGCTTCTATAGGGGGCGCAGCTTCCGGTTCGGTAGGAGCCCGACTTGCACGATCCTTCAAATATCGGGCATACACGCTTTCCGTGGTAAGCATCGGGGCATCGTTGCGGCCGGCAGTCAGTTCTTCATCCTGAACCGTAATAATCACTGTCTTGTCCTGAATGAACGCGGGGTTTGGCTTCGCCGCCAGTTCCATTTGTGCGGTGGTTAACGTGCCTACCAGGAGCGCGATCCGCTCGGCTGCATCTCCCGATTGCGCACTGGGCGTACCAGCGCGTTTCCGGACAGCTTCATTCTTTGCAGATTCAGTAACAGCGCCCAGTTCCTTCAGCATGGTGACGGCTTTGCTACTCAATTCATCGGAACGGCTGTCCCGAAGCTGTGCAAGAACTTCCACCGCGAATGAAATTTGATCGCTCAGCAGGAATCCAGTCGCCGCCTCCATCGCTACATTCAGATGACCTGGAGAATCTTCCCACGCCTTTGCATAGAGCTTGGCTGCCGCATCGTATTGTTGCTTTTCCCAGAATTCATCAGCGTTTCTTACCTGTTCTGAAAAACTGGCTTCACGACGCGCCAGTTCAGCGGCAGACTTCAGTTTCGATTGCCTGGCGGCAGGTGCTTGCGTCGCAGCGGATTGGAGTGACTGCAGACTTTCCGGAAATGCTCCCGCTTTGGAATGCATGATCCCAGCTAGTGCGAACGATTCCCATCTGGCTTTGTCCGCTTTTATTAACTCATTGATCGCTGTGAGAGCAGCAAATGGATCATTGATTTGGACAACTTCCAAGAGGCGTGAATCAAAACTGCGGCGCTTTTTACCGTCCCGCGTCCGTTCCAATTGTTCAATCGTCTGTACTCGTTCAATTTCCGCACTAATCAATTTAGCGAGTGCTGCGTCGGGCTTGGCTTGTTGCGCAGCATGGTAGAAATCAAGGGAATCACGCCAACGCTCCTCCTGCGCACACAACACGGCCACGTTGTATAGTGTCAAAGACACCGTAGGATCGCGACGCAAGGAAACCAGAAAATAGCGCATCGCCCGGTCCGCATTGCGTTCAAACGTTGCAGCTTTGTAGCCAGCCTGTAAAGCAGCAAGTGCCGCTTCATGTCGATTCGCATAGCGGTCCGCGGGATCGTCTTTTGTTTTTTCGGCCGCCGGCTTTGTGGGGGAAATTCCTCCTATCGGAGGTAATACCAACACACCCGGCTGTTGCGCGATCTCGAGTCCCGCATTTAAAAGGCAGAGGGAGAAAATCAAACCTAACTTGCACATAATAAACTCCGAATTTCGTTAGCGGAACGTGACGTGACGGCTGCGGCCGTCAATGGACAGATCATCGTTGCTGGATGCCTCAAGCAACTGATCGCCCTTGTATTTGTATTCGATCTTGCTGCGCTTTCCACGAAATGAAATAGTCTCCATCGTCAGCTTGCCGCCGATATAGGACATACTGCGCACATAGTCTCCCGTCCCGCGTTCCGTTATTTCCATGAGCCGCTGTGCGTCCCACTTGAAATCAAAAACGTGATTACTGTCTTTTTGATCCGCGGAGGGAAGCAGCTTCGCTGATTTAACGCGGCCCGAAGCGTCGTACTCAACCTGGAATACATAAATTCCGTTCCACACAAATGGATGGAAATAGAGATTGCCCGCTATTACCGTTGTGACGCGCTTGCCACTCAACTTCTCAATCATCAGCGGATCTGCCATAGGATTGTTGCGTAGCGAAGTATAAGTGCCCTTCCCTGCGCCTTGCGGTCCATTCTGCGTGAAACGTAAGATAGCGGCTGGCTCATTCTTGTCTTCGCTCGAAACTCTTTGAACGCCTCCCTTGCCGTCGGCAAAATAGTCGAACCTGGCCTTGAACGGACGATCGCCCGGTTGTTGGCTGCTCACAACTACGCCGACTAGCAAATCCTTATTCCACTCGTAGGCGGTGATTTGCTTGCGTGCAGTCACCGATGCGGGCCGGACATTTGGCATCAGACTTACCGGGCAGTAAAAAAGATCCGCAGGAGATTTGTAGCCGCTAAACCAATTCGGAATTCCTTCGGGTTCGGGAATGCTTTCCTTTAGCCGGGGGATCAGATTTATGACTTCCTCACGCTTCTTCGAATCAGTCCCTGGCGCCTGCGATAAACGGACGTATTGATTCAGTAGTGGCTCGGCCTCAGCAGTTTTGCGCAGGATCGCGCGGCTTAGTCCCGCCTCCAGAAGAAAATCCAGATCCGTTCCATCCAGAGACAGCCCGTCTTCCGCCGCCTTCGCCGCCTGCAGGAAATCCCCCTCCGATTTCGTCTTGGCGATCACTTCCTTCAGAGTCTTTTTGGTGTTTTTCAATTCAAAGCCAATGTTCACCCGCAGCGCCTGACTGAGGTCTCGATCCTCGCTCGACGTCACCTTGCGGTCGTACTGATTGAGAATTTCCAGCGCCTTGATCGGCTGCTTTCTACCTTGCGCAAGCTTTGCCCGGGAAAGAAGGATTGATGGTGAATCCTTATTCATAATCGCCGCCTGCTCGATCTCGTTCTCCGCTTCGTCGAACTGTTTGTCACGAATGTAATTGTCGGCATACAGAAGGTGCGATCGCATCATGCTGTAGCGAGAACTGGTCTTATCTTCCGCTGGTCTTTCCGCCCTTCCCGTCGTCACCTTAGCCTCATCCAGGCGAGCCTGTTCTACCAGGTCAGCAATTCCTTTTGCGCCAGGAATCCGAAGCTGTGCCAATTTGAATTCTTTTAAGGCCAGCGTGTATTGCTTGGCAGCCTGCAGTCGCTCACCTTCCGCTCTATGATGCCTGGCACTTTCCAGGAAAGCTTTCTCTCGTAATTTC